>WGBN01000416.1 GCA_015494245.1 Saprospiraceae bacterium
CTGATGATGCCCAGCCGCGCCGCCATCTCCTGCAAAACAATGGTCGCTACAACCGAAAACAAAAGCGCCCAAAGCAGGCTATACCCAAACTGCAAGCCCGCAAGCGAGCAAACCGTTACCGTACCCGGCCCGATAAAAGCTGCCGCCACCAACATGGCCGGCCCCGATTGACGCAAAAACTTCAGCATGACAAACTCATTTGTTAAAACCACTCACCCCACTCTCAACAAACCGGAATCACCCCCTATATGTCCGTCGGGAGTCTTTTCAAACGCAAACAAGTGATTTTTTCGGAAACAATCCCTACTTTTTGCTATATTTGTACGCACAGTAGAGCGGACTTCAGTCCGCTCGCCCGCTAAGCGGACTTCAGTCCGCGAAAACCCTTATTAAAGAAAACGCGATTTTCTTTAATAAGCCCGCCCCTTATTAAAGCCCCCTTTAATAAGGAGACGCTTGAACAATCAAGCATGAAAAGAGGAATGACAGGCACTTATGAAATATTAAAAACCGGCAAAGAGACGGTTAAGGCCTTTATCCCGGCGCCTTTGCCACCCGAGCCGCCTTTGGCCTTGTTGCAACATCAGCATTTGTTGGAGCGGGCGACTTTGGCTCTGGGGCGCCTGGATAGTGTTGCCCTATTGTTGCCGGAGCCTGATGTTTTTCTTTATGCTTACGTGCGGAGAGAAGCAGTGTATTCCTCCCAAATTGAGGGTACCCAGTCTTCTCTTTCGGATTTATTGCTTTTTGAGCTGGAGGGCTTGTCGGGAGCGCTTTTTGATGATGTGGAGGAAGTTTCTAACTATGTCGGCGCCTTAAATCACGGCGTTCGGCGATTGAAGGAGGGCTTCCCTCTTTGCAATCGCCTGTTGCGGGAAATGCACGAAATTTTGTTGCGCAGTGGCAGAGGAGAGCATAAATCTCCCGGACAATTCAGGAGAAGCCAAAATTGGATTGGAGGTACCCGCCCTGGCAATGCTTATTTTGTACCTCCTCCACCGCAATATGTGGAGCAGTGCATGGCTGATTTAGAGCGATTTTTAAATGAAGACTCCTCTTATCCGGTACTGGTTAAAGCTGCTTTAGCCCATGTACAGTTCGAGAGCATTCACCCCTTTTTGGATGGCAACGGCCGCCTGGGGCGTCTGCTCATTGCTTTTATTTTACATCACGAGCAATTGCTTTCACGTCCTTTGTTGTACCTGAGTCTGTACTTTAAACAGCATAAGGCACGCTATTACGAGCTTTTGAATCAGGTCAGAGAGCGAGGTGAGTGGGAAAATTGGGTAGTGTTTTTCCTCGAAGGCGTTCAACGCACTGCAGAAGATGCCGTGCAGATGGCAGGCAGGCTGCTTGAATTGTTCGAGGAAGACCGAAAACGCATTCGGGCTGAAAAATACGGCAGCAGCAGCCTCCTGCACATTTTTAACAGTTTTTGCAAAAGGCCCGTTGGAACAGCTTCTGAACTTGTCAAAAGCACGGGTTTATCTTTCCCAACAGTTTCCAAGGGCATCAAAAAGCTGTGTGATTTGGGTATCCTCCGCGAAGAGGGCGCCCGCAAGCGAAATAAAATCTTTGCTTACCAACGTTACATCTCTATACTTAACGAAGAGTAAGCAGCACTTAAACAAATAAACCATTTCGACCCATGAGATACTTTCTTTCCCTTTTGGCTACCGGAATTGCCGGCGGGCTGGTTGTCTTGGCCGGAGTTTTTTGGCTTTCGCCAAATGAAGAACAAGCTGTACAAACTCCTGAGCCTGCTTTTCATGTCAGACAGGTGCATCAGCCCCTCGTGGCAGCTGACGAAGTACCTTCTTTTGTGGAAGCTGCCCAAAAGGCCGTGCCTTCTGTGGTTTACATTTATGCGGAGTCCACGAAAAAATCCCGTCGTTCTTCGGATGAGATTAAGCGGGGTTCGGGTTCGGGGGTGATTTACACTTCGGACGGCTACATCGTTACGAATGAGCATGTCGTGGGCTTTGCCGACCTGATAGAGGTTACGCTTTTGGACAGGCGCAAATTTACGGCCGAGCTGGTCGGCTCTTACCCCAAGGCCGATTTGGCCGTACTGAAGATTGAGGCCGAAGACCTGCCCGTGCTCGACATTGCAGACTCCGACGCCGCTCAAATTGGCGAGTGGGTGCTGGCCATTGGCAATCCCTTTGGGCTGACCTCCACCGTTACGGCAGGCATCATCAGCGCTAAGGGGCGCAACATTGACATCATTGAGGGGCAGGATGCCATTGAGTCTTTCATCCAGACCGATGCCGCCGTCAATCCGGGCAACAGCGGCGGAGCACTCGTCAATACGGCAGGCGAGCTGTTGGGCATCAATACAGCCATCACTACCCATACAGGCTTTTATGAGGGATATTCCTTTTCCATCCCTTCAAGCCTGGTGCAACGCGTAGCAGATGACATCATCAATTACGGCCATTATCGCCGTCCCTATCTCGGCATTGTCATCCGCGATTTGGAAGAAGATGACCTGGAAGAACTTCAACTCGACATCACCCAGGGCATACGCGTACTCGACACAGAGAAAGACGGCTCCGCAGCCGAAGCCGGCCTGCAGGAAGACGACGTCATCGTCATGGTGGACGATCGCCGCATCTACTCCGTGCCCGACCTGCAAGAAGCTATCGGCCGCGCCAAAGTAGGAGATGTCCTGAAAGTGGAGTTCTACCGAAATGGCGAGAAAATGGAGCTGGAAGTAAAACTAAAAGCCGGAGAGGAGGAGGAAGAATAGCACAGCGACAAACACTCCTGAGCCGGTTCCAAAAAAATCAGCAGGCATAGTAAACGTTAAAGATATGCCCTCTTTTCTTAACATTCAGCAACTGCCAAATCGTTAAGAAAATCTTAACAACCGCCGATGCAACAAAGCCCGTATAGAATGAGTTTATATAGGGCAAAGAGACTTGTTTAAAGTTGGTTTTTCGTTTTGTTTTGATGCGTCTGTCTTGCTTCCCGGCGAGGCAGGCGTTTTTTTATATAAAGGGCTTGGGTGGGGGAACCCCACCCAAACCACGGCAGGCCGTAAGCTTCCCGGCGAGGCAGGCACTTTTTTGTATAAAGGGCTTGGGTGGGGGAACCCACTCAACACAAGCCGCAGCTTCCTCAACGGGAGGTGGCTTTTGAGGAACAGCTTGGGTGGGGAAACCCACTCAACACAGACCGCAGCTTCCGCAGAGGAAAGCGGCTTTTGGGTAATTTAGGCTTGGGTGTGGGAAAGCCCACTCAACACAAGCCGCAGCTTCCTCAACGGGAGGTGGCTTTTGAGGAACAGCTTGGGTGGGGAAACCCACTCAACACAGACCGCAGCTTCCGCAGAGGAA
>WGBN01000417.1 GCA_015494245.1 Saprospiraceae bacterium
CAATAAGAGCGCCCATTGAAACATTTTCATGTGCTGTTTACTTTGTGATTTATGAATACCCAAAAGCAGTTGATACCTGTTGCTTTTGTGCCTGTATAAAACGGGCTGCAAGTTACATTGTTTTGGCTAAAAGCGGCTTCTTTTTAGATGAAAAGCGCTCTTTGAGGCATCGAACGACAGATAAAGCAAGACAGAAGACAAAAATCACTTGCCAAAAAGAAGCGAATGCTTATCTTGCGTCCTTATAGAAGGCGCCCAAATGGTATGCCGTTCGGGCGTGCTTTCCGGGTCGCCGGGAAAAAGCGCCTGCACAAAGACCGAAAAAACTCGTTTTATGAAGAAAAATGTCTTGAAAACTTGTTTCTCCCTGCTCTTGTTCGCTGTGAGCCTGTCGGGTTTACAGGCTCAGCATTTCGAACTGGGAGGCCTGTTGGGAGCCTCCAATTATCAGGGCGATTTGTCGAACAACTCCTCGGCCCTGTACCTCAAAGAAACCCATCTCGCCGCCGGAGCCTTCGGTGCCTACAACATGAACGACTGGTTGGCTCTAAAGCTGTCCTTCAGCTACGCCACCATTTCCGGTACGGATGCCAACTCCAACAACGAGGCCGTGCGCCGGCGCAATCTGAACTTCCGCTCGCCCATTTACGAGCTGGGCCTGACGCTGGAGTTCAACATCCCTGGCTTTGACCCTTACAACCTGAACAAGCCTTTTTCCGCTTATCTCTTTGGCGGCATAGGCTATAGCTGGTTTAAGCCCACAGCAGATTTTGGCGGCAGCAAAGTCGCTTTGCAGCCCCTCGGCACAGAGGGCCAGGGCCTGCCCGGCTATCCGAATCCCTACCGGCTCAACACCCTGGTTCTGCCTATGGGTGTGGGTTTGAAATACGCGCTTACCGACAAGCTTTCGCTGGGGTTTGAGCTGGGCGCCCGTCGCGCTTTCACCGATTACCTCGACGATGTCAGTGGTGTTTACGTGGACCCGGCCGTTCTTGCAGCGGGCAACAGCGAGCTGTCGGCGCTCTTGTCGAACCGCACGAGCGAGTATCTCGGCGAGCCGGTTGCTGTTACTCCGGGCACGCCCCGGGGCGATCAGGCACCTGCCGATTGGTATTTCATTGCCGGCTTTCGCGTCTCCTGGCACTTCCTCGACAACGGCCTGATGGGCAGCCGCAAGCGCTTGCGTCGCAACAAACGAAGTGGATGTAACACCTAAATATTTTTGGTTATGGAAACAATCATGTCATTTTTTGAAGAAAACCTGGAGATGATCTACCTCCTCGCCTTCACCATTTTGCTGGGCTTTGAGGTCATCTCCAAGGTGCCCACCGTTTTGCACACCCCCCTGATGTCGGGGGCCAATGCCATCTCAGGCGTAGTCATCATCGGAGCCATACTGCTGATGCGCAGAGCTGCTCCCGATGACTATCTGACGCTGACGCTGGGCTTCATCGGCATCGTTCTCGGCATGGTCAACGTCGCCGGCGGCTTTGCCGTTACGGACCGCATGTTAGAGATGTTCAAGAAAAAGAAAAAGAACGCTTGAGTGCGCAGGGGGCGGTTGAGGATTTTCAGGCTTTCGCCAAATGAAACCCGCTCTGTGCAGACTTAACTGCTGTAGCGGCACTCAATCCTTTCATCATGAGTAAAACCAACGGAAATGACTTTGGATTTTTTCACTGATATAGCTTTTCTGGCAGGAGCCATAGCCTTTGTCTGGGGCTTGCGCCTTTTGAGTTCGCCCGATACGGCCCGCCGCGGCAACATCATTGCCGGTTTGGGCATGGGCATTGCCATTTTGGCGGCCATGTTTCAGCCTATGGGCACTGTGCCCAACAACTACCTCTGGATTGTGGGAGGCATGGTCGTGGGCGGCATAGCGGGTTGGATTTCGGCCCGCAAGGTACAGATGACGGCCATGCCGCAGATGGTTTCCATCTTCAACGGTCTGGGAGGCGCCTGTGCCGTGGTGCTGGCATCGGCGGAGTTGTACTACTTTTATGACGGTCAGACTGCTTTGAGCATGGGGGAGTTGCTCATTCTGTATTTGGCTCTTTTGATCGGCGCGGTGGCCTTTACGGGCAGTATGTTGGCTTTCGCCAAATTACAGGGCCTGGTCAATGACCGCAAGGTTACGCTGCCGTATCACAACATCCTCAACCTCATCATGCTGGCCGTTTTGCTGGGCCTGACGGTCTATGCGCTCATGCAGGGCAAGGCCTTCGGCTTTAACATGGCGATGCTCATCCTCGCCCTGGGCCTGATTTATGGCTTCAGCTTTGTGGCACCCATCGGAGGTGCTGACATGCCGGTGGTGATTTCTCTGCTGAACTCCTTTTCCGGTCTTTCAGCGGCCTCAGCGGGTTTCGCCTATGACAGTCGCATTATGATTGTCGGAGGTATTCTGGTAGGTGCTTCGGGCACCATTCTCACCATATTGATGTGCGAGGCGATGAATCGCAGTTTGCTCAACGTGCTGATAGGAGGCTTCGGCAGCAGCGGCAAGGCCGGGCCGGCGGGAGCTGCCGGCGACCAGGTGGCCAAAGAGGTGAGCCTGACGGATGCTGCCATCCAGCTCTTTTACTCCAACTCGGTGGTCATCGTTCCGGGTTATGGCCTGGCAGTGGCCCAGGCGCAAATGGTCGTCAAAGAACTGGACGCCCTCCTCGAGGCCAATGGCGTAAACGTGAAGTACGGCATCCATCCCGTAGCCGGCCGTATGCCCGGGCACATGAACGTCCTTTTGGCGGAAGCCGATATCCCCTACGACAAATTGCTGGACTTAGACGCTGCCAACGAAGCCCTGGCCCAGGCAGATATCGCCGTGGTCGTAGGTGCCAATGACGTGGTGAATCCCGCCGCCGAAACGGACCCTTCCAGCCCCATTTACGGCATGCCCGTCTTGCAGGTGTGGAAGGCCAAAAACGTGATCGTCCTCAAGCGAAGCATGAATCCGGGGTATGCCGGTATCCAAAACCCGCTGTTTTTCATGGACAACACCCGCATGTTGTTCGGCGATGCCAAGGATACCCTGAACAAATTGGTGCAGGAAATTAAAAATATGTAGGAAAAGCGTCATTCTGCTTTTCGGAAGTTTCGTATCTTTATACCGCGAAGAGCCCGTTTGGATAAGTCAGGCCTGCTTGTGCAGGGCCCATTCAGGCAGGCTCTTTGTGCGTATTTTCAGGCGCCGTATGCCGGCGCTTTTCATGAACCCAAAAATGTCGAATATGAAAAAGTACTTACTCTCTCTTCTCGTTTTGACGGGATTTTTTTTAAGCCTTTCTGCTCAACAAATTGATGAGTGCGAAGTGGCCCCCATTTACCAGGACACTTCTGCCGGTGTTTATCCGCTTCCTTTTGATGCTGATCTCAATCCCGATGGAGGCATTACCGATACGGCCTGTTTGAATGAATACTTCCAGTTTGTCTTTACGGTAGTGGTGGGCGACACCATTAGTATTGGAGGCACTTCTATTCCCATAGACTCCGTTGTTTTAGATGCCGATGCCATATCGAATTTGCCGGAAGGCATGTCTTACACCTGCAATCCCGGCAGTTGCTCCTTTGCTGCAGGTGATGCCGGCTGTGTGGTGATTTATGGCAAGGCTACCAATGCTTCGGATGTAGGCGCCCATGACCTGGTCATCTCCGGCAAGTTGTACAGCCCCTTCACGCCTACGGGGGCGCCTTTGCAGTTTCCCAATCCCGACCTGGCTCCGGGCAGCTATACCCTTTACGTGCAGGAGCAGGGTTCGCCCAATTGCAGCATCTGGGTGGATGTCAATGAGCCGGTTTCGCAAATTGAATCTTTCCGCAACCTGCCCAACCCCTTTAACGGCACCACCACTCTGGAGATCATCACCAAAGAGGCCGGAGCCTACAACTTCACCCTCTACAGCCTGCTCGGTGAGCCTCTGCAAACACGCACGCTCCAACTCACCGAGGGCCTCAACCAATGGACCTTCGATGCCGGCCAACTGCCTGACGGCATGTACATCTACACTTTGTCGGATGGACATACGCAGGTTTCAGGGAGGATGGTTTTAGAACGTTAGAAACACAAAAGGCCAGCTGAGAGATTAGCTGCACCTTTTTTAGATTGGATATAAACAACCTTAAACATCAGTTGTTTATCAGAAGGGGGCAAAGCCCCCTTTTGTATTGGGCGCTTAACAAAACGGACTATGCCAAAAATTTCCATAGACCTTCAAAAAGGACAGATACACAAGGAGGAAGAGCAGAAGGACCTCATTGTGGGCATTGACCTGGGCACTACGAACAGCCTGGTGGCTTATGTCAAAGATGGGGAGCCGGTGGCTATACAGGATGAGGAGGGTAAGAGTGCGCTTTTGCCTTCCGTTTTGCACTTTGCGGCTGATGGCAGCATCATCACCGGTGAAGAAGCGCTCAAAAAAATGGTGGAAGACCCGGAGCATACCATCTATTCGGTGAAGCGTTTGCTGGGGAAATCTTATCAGGACATCCGGGAGCATCAGGTTTATTTCGGTTATCGCATCATTGAGAGTGAGGATGAGAATCAGTTGGTGAAGATACAGGTGTATGATCGCTTTTACACGCCTATTGAGTTGTCGGCGGAGATTCTTAAGGCCTTGAAGCGGAGGGCTGAGCAGCAGATGGGGCAGGAAATCAGCAAGGCAGTCATTACCGTGCCGGCTTATTTCAACGATGCTCAGCGCCAGGCTACGCGGGATGCGGGTAAGCTGGCGGGTTTGGATGTGCTGCGCATTGTCAATGAGCCTACGGCTGCCAGTCTGGCTTATGGACTGGGGTTGAATCCCGAGGATGAACAGTATATCGCCGTGTACGATCTGGGTGGAGGTACTTTTGACATCTCTGTCTTGCATTTGCATCAGGGCATTTTTGAAGTGCTTTCTACGCATGGTGACACCTTTCTCGGCGGCGATGATTTTGATCGCGCTCTGGTGCATTACTGGATGGAGACCTATGGCTGGGCAGAGGCCGATTTGGAGGCTTCGGCCGGTTTGGGGCAGGCCTTGCGGCTTGCTGCCGAGGAAGCGAAGAAAGCGCTTTCTACTGAGGAGTACTACAGCAGCCGTTTGCAGGGGCGCGAAGTGGAGATCAGCCGCCAAAAATTTGAAGAACTGATTGCGCCTTTGGTACAGCGCACCATAGACAGTTGTCGCCAGGCTTTAAAAGATGCCGGCAAGGAAGTGGCTGAAATAGACCGCGTCATTTTGGTCGGAGGCTCTACGCGGGTGCCTTTGGTGCGCAGGCAAGTGGAGGCGTTTTTTGAGCAGCGGCCTTTTGACCGCATTCATCCCGACGAGGTGGTGGCCCTGGGCGCTGCCGTGCAGGCGGACATCCTGGCAGGCAACCGCAAGGGCATTTTGTTGTTGGACGTTACTCCGCTTTCGTTGGGCATAGAGACTTTGGGCGGGTTGATGGACGTCATCCTGCCGCGCAACTCGCGCATTCCTACCCGCGTGGGGCGGCAATACACCACTTCCATAGACGGCCAGGCGAATCTGCGCATCAGCGTATATCAGGGCGAGCGCGATTTGGTGAAGGACAACCGCAAGCTGGGAGAATTTGTCTTGCGGGGCATACCGCCTATGCCGGCAGGCATTCCCAAGATTGAAATTCATTTTATCCTCAATGCCGACGGCATTCTGACGGTCAAGGCCAAAGAGCTGCGCTCCGGCGTAGAGCAGCAAATAGATGTGAAACCCTCGTATGGACTGAGCGAAGAAGAGATGGCCCGCATGTTGCTGGAGTCCATTCAACACGCCCGCGAAGATCGCGATGCCCGTGCGCTTTTGGAAGCCCGTGTAGAAGGAGGCAATCTCCTGCAGGCAGCTGATAAATTTCTGCAGCAGCACCGCAGTCTGCTCTCTGAAGAAGAACTCAGGCAGACGAATTCCCTGATCGAAGCGCTGGCCGGGGCCGTCAAGGGAGAGGATAAAGATGCCATCCTTCAAGCCATTGATGAGTTGAATGAATACACCCGCCCCTTTGCCGAGCGGGCTATGGATAAGACCATAGCCGAGGCCATGAAAGGGAAGAAGGTGTAGTTGTAGAGCCACATTGCGGAGCCGCATTGCAATGCGGAGCCGCATTGCAATGCGGCTCTACAGATTGCCTGCAAAGCGGCACCGCTCGTAAAATTTGAGTTGTTGCGGATCGTAGTAGTCCTTGATCCAGCTATTGTCGTTGCATAGGGTTAGGCTTTGTTTATGGCCTTTCTTTCTGCGGTTGTACCTGAAGCGGTAGTGGTCGTAGAGGCGCATCATTTCGCAGAAATAAGTGTCGGCTACATCCGTATGGCCGTGAATGACGAGGAAGTTCTCATCGTTTTTGTTAGAGGCTGCAGAGCTGAAGTTGTGTGAACCGACGATGACGGTGGGTTGTTCGGAGGTGAAGTCAGTGATGAGGGTTTTGAGGTGTATGAAGATGGTACCCCGCTGCCCTTTGGTGCTTTCTGCGAGAAAGCCTTCGAGTCCGCCTTTGAGGTAGGCAGGGGCAGTGAAGCTGCGGTTTCTGTGGAGACCGGTAATTTTGGTGCGGCTGTTTTGGAGGCCGTAGTGGATTTTATGGGGAGCCGGATTTTTCAGTGCTTCGCTTACTTTTTCGTGTATTTTGAAAGCGGAGCAGATAAAGACTTCCGATTTTGCATTTTTGATGGTATCTGCGAGGAAGTCAATGTCGTCGTAATGGGAGCGGGGGCTGAAAAAGCAGAGGCTTTTTTTCTTCAGATTGGGTTTGTTGTTGTCATTGATGTACTTCTTGGTGTCGCCGCGGCCCTTGCTTTGGAGCAGTTGCTGGAAGAGGGCGCTGTACGTTTTGGCCAGTCTTATGGAGTTGTAGATGTGTACTACATTGGCTTGTCGCCAAAGTCCGTTGGGGGTGAAGTTGGTTGAGCCGGTCAGGATGGCTATGGGTTTGAGGTGGCCCTTTTTGTCTTTTTTCTTGAGGACGACGAATTTGTGGTGGAATATGGCTGTGGTTCTTCTGGGATGTATGAGTTCTTCAGGGAGGAGGGCCAGGCAGGTTTCGTTGTCTGTGGTTTGTTGGTCATTTTTTTTGGCGTGATAGACGACTTTGATTTGTACGCCTCTTTGCCGGGCTTCTTCTAATGCTTGTGCAAAAGCTGCATATTCAAATTCGTAGATGGCAATTTCGAGGGCGTAGTTTTGGTCTTTGGCGCGGCGGAAGAATCGTTCTATTTTTTCGATCATACCTCTGGCCAGCCATTTTCTGGCTGCGAGGTGTCGGGGGTCGCTTTCGTCATCGGGATTGGTATCGCCGAAGCGCCGCGTATAAGCCTGGCTGGCAGCTACGGCTCTGTTGAAGATGATTTGATGGGTGCCGGAGTGGAGGGATTCCGTTTTGATCTCGAGGGTAGGGCCCTGCGTATATCTCAAGTCAGCAGGTGTGCCGTGTACGGCATAGACTTCGTAGGTGTATTTGGTGTTGGGATAGACGGCATAATCTGACCATCTGAATTTTTGGATGGGAGCTATGTTGGTATTGACGGGGGTATATTTTTTCACGGGTTCAAAGCGCAGGAGGCCTTGAATCCAGCGCCATCTTTTGTTTTGTTTTTTTCTCTTAATGGCGAAGCCGAGGAATTGGTCTTTCAGGGAGTCTGTGATGTCGAAGGCCATTAGCGTGCCTGTAGTACCGGCATAGATTTTAAAGGTAATGCCGTTTTTTTGTGCGACTTTTCTCATGGGTTTGGGTGTTCTATGGGAGATTACCACACTCCTGCCTTGAGGCCGAGGCGCAGGGAGAGGTTGCGCAGATGGTCGCGATTGGGGCCGAGGCCCCGGTTGCTGAGGTGGACGCGGTAGGTGGGCTCTACGTAAACCTGCCAGCGGGCATTGATGCGGCGTTCGAGGCCGAGGCTGATTTGGCCGAAGAGGAAGGAGTTGTCTTTCCAGGAGCCGCCTTCCAGAATGCCTTCGCTGAAGTTTTTCTTTTTGAGTTTGGATTGAGCCAGGAGGGCATCCACTTCGCTGTCGGTGGGGTTGGGTTTTTCGGAGGAGGTGATTACGTCGTAGCGGTATTTGTAAGAGTTGTTGAGTACGAATACGCCCGATGCTCCGGCGGAGGCATAGGCATCCCAGCGTTTGCCGGAGGGGTTGAGGTAGAGGCTGAAGGAGACCGGAATCTCGAGCATGTCGTATTGTACGCCTTCGAAGTCTTCGACGATTAGCAGGCTGAAGTCGCCATAGGTGAGCGTAGGGGTGAAAGAGCGGTAGGCGACGGAGGAGTAAGCTGCTCCGAAGCGAAATTCCCAGTGATTGATGCCGACTCCAAAGTCCACGCCGGCGCTGATTCCGAAGGAGTCTATCAGGTAGGAGGCCGTGTTGAAGACGGGGTCGCGGGGGGAGTAGATGCGATTGTAGTCATAGGCGACCCAGATGGAGCTTCTTCCTCTGCTGAGGAGGGGTTTGTGGGCTTTGGCTTTGAGGTATCGCTTTTCTATGCTTGCAAGAATTTTTTTGTCTTTCTTAAACAGCGGGGTTGGCAGTTTAAATTTGTTGCGGTTTGTTTTTGATGCTTTGTTTGCCCGGCGGTGGTCTTTTTTATCGGGTGCGGCTGTTTCGTGCCGTATGCTTTGCGGGACGAGGCTGCTTTGGCGATTGGTTTTCGGGCTGACTTTGGCGCTTGCGATCTGTTTCAGTTTAGAGGAAGAGGCATGGCGCTCACCCAAAGAAACGGGCGGGGCAACTCGTTCATCTGGTTTTTTAAGGGGTGTTTGCGGGGGATAGGTGTTTATCTCTCGCAATGATGAAAGTTGAGTTTCCCGCTCCGTTTTGCGTTTGGCGGAAGCCGAAGAGGTCGTTTGCTCGTGTTTGTGCAGGCTGGGCAGTTTAAACCAGCGCAAAGATTTGCCGAAAGGCGAAAGGGTTTCGTTCTGCAGGATGCTGATGATGAGCAACAACATGACAGCGACTTCCACGACTTTGTATCGAATCAGGCGATGGACTATGGAGAACTCGCGGTCTATGCGGCGGGACATTTGCTGCCAGTGCGCGGGATTGTAGGGCTCTTCGCGGTGGCGGAGGCTATTGCGCAGCAGGGTTTCCGGCTCGACGTGGGGGGTAAGGATGCCTTCTTCGTAAAGGCGTTGTTCGAGTGCTTGCCAGTTTTGTTCTCGTTGGGCAAAAGAGGAAAGGCCGGCTTTTTCAGCAGCTTGGTGGAGTAGTGTCAGAGAAAGCGCTTCGTCCTTCTCATTTAATTTGAAGCCGGGTTCGTTGCGCAGGCGTTCTTCCATGAGCTGCCAGTGTTTGGGCTCATAGGGAATTTGCAGCTGCTGCATTTTTCTCCGGATCAGTTGTTCTATGTTTTTTGGGCTCCCCACGTTTTTTATTTGAGTTTTTCCAGTTTTTCCCGAAGTTTAAGTCTCGCTTTCACTAAGTTGGAGCGCGAGGTGCTTTCTGTGATGCCGAGCATATCGGCGATTTCTTTATGGCTGTATCCGTCTATGACGTAGAGGTTGAAGACGGCGCGATAGCTTGGGCTGAGCTCCTGGATGGCCTGGAGGATTTCTTTCTCTGAGAGTTGTTGGATGGCATCCGGTTGATTGGTAGAGAGCTCATAAGCTTTATCGAGGTCTTCGGTTCTGCGTCGGCTTTGGCGGCGGTAGTAATCTATGGCGGTATTGACCATGATGCGGCGCATCCATGCTCCAAGAGAGGTACCGATTTGGTACTTTTTGATGTTCTTGAAGATTTTGATGAAGCCTTCATGCAGGATGTCCACGGCCTCGTCCGAGTTGTTGGAATAGCGCATACATACAGCCAGCAGCGTGCCGTAGTATTCTTCGTACAGGATTTTGAGGGCCCACTTTTCGCGGGCTACGCAGGCCTGTATGAAGTCCTTTTCCGATCGGCCGAGGGTTAAGATGAAGTCCATAGTTTGGTTTTGGAGATGCTGCATTCCGCTGCGGCAAAGCAAAATCTCTTTTCTACAACGACGAAGATAGCTCTTTTGCTGCTTTTTTTCTACTTTTGAGCGGCTAAAGGGACATGAAGCTTTGAGGAGACTTATAGCGTGCGAGGTAATGGCTGCCCGCGCCCCCGGCCCCTAAAGGGGAGGGCTGCCCGCATTTTTTGGGCATATTGCCGTCTAAAATGCTTAATGAACCATTAAGCTGATAAACGAATCGAAAATCCACATGGCATCTATTCGCCGAAACATAGCACGTTGGTTTCAACTTCATTGGTGGAAGCGCTATCTCGGCGACAAACGTCCTCCGAGGAAGTATCTGGATGCCCGGGCGGCTTACTGGAAAGACTTTTTGGAGCGTCTGGCCATAGCGCCGGAAGCCGGTGCCTGTGTCCTGGATGCGGGCTGCGGGCCGGTGGGCATCTTTATCGCTCTGGGCGAAAAGTCCCGCGTAGATGCCGTGGACCCGCTGCTGGGCAAGTACGAGGAGGAGTTGGAGCACTTTAAAAAGGCGTATTACCCGAGAGTACACTTTTATTCGGATTCCATAGAGGCGTTTTTTGCCGAAAACAAAAGCGAGTGTGAGAAGTACGACTACATCTTCTGCCTGAATGCTCTGAATCGCTTCGACGATATGCGCGCCAGCCTGATGGATATGCGCAATCACCTCAAGCCCGACGGCCGCCTGGTGTTGTTGGTGGAAGTTCACCGCTTTTTGCCGGTCAAATATTTGTTCCGGTTGCTCTTTTGGAGTTTCACCAACCCTCGCGAAGCCGATCTGCAAGACTATCTGGCTCTGCTGCAAAGCTGCGGGCTGAAGCAGGAGAAGGGGTTTTTGAATAAGAAGGGGGCGTTGTTTAGTTATTGGTGTTTTGTTTGTAGGGTTTAGGGTTTAGTGTTTAGCGTTTAGTGTTTAGCGTTTAGTGTTTAGCGTTTAGCGTTTAGCGTTTAGTGTTTAGGATGCGTTCAACGCTCAACGCTCAAGGCTAAACCAAAAGAAAGGTATGTACAAAATCAAAGAAATCTATAAGACCATCCAGGGAGAGGGCGCTCAGGCGGGGCGGGTGGCTGTGTTTTTGCGCTTTGCGGGTTGCAATTTGTGGAGTGGGCGGGAAGAGGATCGCGCTACGGCCATTTGCAAGTTTTGCGATACGGATTTTCGGGGGACGGATGGCGTTTTGGGCGGGAGATACACGGCAGAAGATTTGGCGAAAGCCATAGCGGATTTATGGCCTTTGGGCGAAAGCGCTTCGGCAGCCGGTGAGCCGGTTTTTGAGGGGAAGCCCTATGTGGTGTGTACGGGCGGAGAACCGCTGTTGCAATTGGATGAGCCTTTGGTGCAGGCTCTTCACGAAAGGGGCTTTGAGGTGGGTGTGGAGACCAACGGTACCTGTGAGGCCGTGGCGGGGATTGACTGGCTGTGCGTGAGTCCGAAGGCGGGGGCTGATTTGGTATTGGAGGCCGGAGATGAGTTGAAGCTGGTGTATCCTCAGGCGGGAGCGGAGCCGGAGCTTTATGCCTCTTTGGATTTTGAACATTTCTTTTTACAGCCGATGGACGGGCCGGATTTGCAGGCTCATACGAAGGCGGCTGTGGCCTATTGTCTGGCGCATCCGCAGTGGCGATTGTCTTTGCAGTGGCACAAAATTATAGGGATTCCATGAGCGCCCGGAGCTCGCTGAGCATCATGGCGGTGGCGCCCCAGATGAGGTGTCCTTCCCAGATGAGGCAGGGTGCCTGATCGAGCTGGCGGCCGGAAGCGAGGCGTATGGAGCGGCGTTGCAGGCTGCGGGGGTGGAATAAATCTTTTACAGGCGGTTCGAGGATGGCTTCGACTTCGGATTCCTGGGGTCGGAAGTCGGGGCGGCTTTCGCTCCAGGCGAGGAAGGGATAGACCTGAAAATTACTCACCGGAATGTAGATGGGCGTCATGGGGCCGAGTTGGCGGACGGCCCGGGGGTTGATGCCGGTTTCTTCGGAGGCTTCACGCAGGGCTGTGTGGAGGAGGTCGGGATCTTCGGCTTCGCGGCTGCCGCCGGGGAAGGCGATTTGACCGGCATGTCTGTCGCGGGGGTCGGAGGAAGTGCGCTTGATGAGGCAGAGGTGCCAGCGGCCGTTTTGAGGGTAGAGCAGCGCCAGCACGGCAGCCTGGCGGGCGTTGGCTGGCGGTTTGAAGCGCTCGGGCATAGGGGCAGGAGCGAGACGTATTTGTGCCGGTATGTCCGGCAGCGGCTCTTGCAG
>WGBN01000418.1 GCA_015494245.1 Saprospiraceae bacterium
GTAGTTTGAGCAGGCGCCGGATGTTGGTGAGGTCTTTTTTAAAGGCCTTGGGGCCCTGCCGCTGAAACATGGGCAGTTGGGCGTAGAGGTATTGTAGGGTTTCTTCGTAAGTCATCATTGCGTATAAAAAAAAATGCCGAGCAAAGCTCGGCATTTTTTTTCAATACTTCTCACGTCGTTCGCGCCGGTCATCTCTCCGTTCGCGGGCGTCTTCTTTGCTTTCGCGGATGTCTTCGCCCAGTTCGCGTACCAGGGCATTGACTTGATTTTCCATGATGTGCTGGAATTCATCGAGCAGGCGCAGTTTGTTGATGGGGTTGTCGCCCGGGGCGCCGTTGAGGATGAATTCGTAGGCGAGCAGTTGATCGCGAATTTCGGTCATGCGGTTGAGGCGTTTGGCGGCCTGATTGCGGTCGCCTTTATCATCGGCGAGGTCGCGCTGATCGTCGCGTTTGTCGTGCCGGTCGCGATGCAGGTCGCGGGCATCATCGAGGGCATCGCCACGGGGGTGGCGGGCATCGCGGCGATCGCGGGCGAGTTCGGCTTTGTCCTGTTCTACTTCCTTTTTGCTTTGGTGGACTTCAGCCTGGGTTTGGTTGAGCCATGCCCGGGCCTGGGCGATTTCGCGATCCATATCTTTGAGCAACTCTTTTTTGAGGATGCGGACGCTTTGGATGTCGCCGGTTTTCCAGGCTTCGTAGATGCGTTTGCGTTTGCGATCGAAGGCAGCCAGTTCCTGGCGGTCGCGGGCCAGCATGTTTTGGTCGCGTCGGATTTGATGCTGATCCTGAACGGCTTCGCGGGCATTCTGAGGTGCCTGTGAGAAGGTGAAAGTGCTAATGAGCATGAAGAAGCTCAGGCTGAGGAAAAAAAGTGCTTTCATTTTGGTTCGGATTTTGTGAAAAGGTTTTATTTTGTCGTTGAATACCTTGCATTTGAGCTGGTTTTCAAAAAAAAGTTATCTTTGAATAGCCGAAGCTAAGGTACGGCTTAATTTTTTAAGCCCTCTTAACTTATCAACAAAGAGAAAGAAATGTACAACAAGCGGCACAAAAAGGGTGTCAAACGTCTCTTTGGATGTTTTAAAGCGCAGGAAGTTTAACGGAGTATGCAAACGGTAGTAAGAAGGTTAGACAGGATTTACCCCTGGGAGCTGGACATGTACCTCGCCAGTGGCTGGTATCGCATGGGGCAGGGCATCTACACCTGTTCGGTTTTGTGGGGCGAGTTGGGGCCTACGCCGGTGATCTGGACGCGCTTGCCTCTGAAGGACTTTACTTTTGACAAGCGGCAGCGCAAGTTGATGCGCCGCAACAGCAGGCGTTTTAAGGTAGAGGTTCGACGCTTTGTGTTTCACGAAGAGCAGGAGCGACTCTTTGATCTTTACCGCGCTTTTTTTGATGGCTATCTGGCTCCCAGTTTCAAGGAGCAGGTGAATGGGCCCGCCGAAGGCAATGTGTTTGATAGTCTGGAAGTGGCTATTTACGATGGAGATGAATTGGTGGCTTTCAGCCTTTTTGATGAAGGCATGAACAGTACGACCAGTATCAGCGGCATTTATCATCCGGCCTATGCCCGTTATAGTCTGGGGTATTGGACGATGCTGTTGGAGATGGCCTATTCTTTGGAAAAGAAAAAGGGCTATTACTATCCGGGCTATGTGGTGCCGGGTATTCCGAAGTTCGATTACAAGTTGCGCATTGGCAAAAACATAGAGGGCTTTTTGCCTGCTGAAAGCCGTTGGATTCCCTACAGCCGTTTTCCGCACGAATTGCTGGAGCCCAACATCATCATCAAGCTCCTTTCGCTCTTGGTTGAGGAGTTGCGTAGCAGGAGAATTTGCGCCAGGCTGTTTCCCAAATTGGGGCTGACTTTTGGCGGTGCGCGCGGCTTGCTGATCCGTTCGAGGGAGTTTATGAGTTTATATTTTGACAGCCCCTGGTTGTTGATTGCGAGCTTGCCTGCAGCTTCAGAAGGTGAGTGGGGAAAACTGGTCGTTGTTTCTTATGATTTAAAAGGGAGTTGTTTTCACCTGGGGTGGCAGTCTTTACCTCCTGAGTTAGCCAATCCGGATAACTGGTCTTCGTATCGTTCTGTGAAGTTGCCGGGTTTCGCGGATCAGGACATGCAGTCTGATTTTTCCGGCAATGAAGTGTTTTCCTGTAATACACTTGATGAAGTCCTGGATAGGGTGTTAATTCTTGCCCATGAGTCCTGAGGATTTTAAAGAAATAGCAGCAGATATTCCGGTGCTTCCGGGCGTCTATAAGTTTATAGATGCAGAGGGTGTGGTGTTGTACGTCGGCAAGGCCCGGCGCCTGAAAAACCGCATTGCTTCTTACTTCACATCCATGTCCCGCCATCCGGCCAAGACGCGCATCATGTTGCGCAAGGCTGTTCGGGTGGAATACGTGCTCGTAGATACGGAAGCCGATGCTCTTTTGCTGGAAAACAGCCTCATCAAAAAATACCAACCGCGCTACAACCACATGCTCAAGGACGGCAAGTCCTATTCCTATATTTGCATCAAAAATGAGCGCTTTCCCCGCGTTTTCATCACGCGCAATGTCATACGAGACGGCTCTGTTTATTTTGGGCCTTATACTTCCAAGACCCGCATCAAAACTATCCTGGAATTGTTGAGGCAGTTATTCCCGCTGCGCACTTGTTCGTATCACCTTTCCGAGAAAAATGTTGAAGCGGGAAAATTTAAGCTGTGCTTAGAGTATCACATTAAAAACTGCAAAGGGCCTTGTGCAGGCCTGGAAGAAGAGGAGGAGTACAACCGGCGTATTGAACAGATTAAAAACATCCTCAAGGGGCATTTTGCTCAGGTCAAAAAACACTTTCGCGAGCAAATGATGGCATTTGCCGAAAGGCTGGAATTTGAAAAAGCCCAGGAAATCAAAGATAAATTGCGCGCTTTTGAAAACTATCAGGCGCGCTCTACCGTAGTCAGCCCGGCGATTAAAGATGTGGATGTTTTTGCGATCTGCTCGGATGAGACCTATGCTTATGTCAATTACCTCAAGGTCGTGCACGGAGCAATCATCCACACCTGGTCACAGGAGTTGGTCAAAAATTTGGATCAGGATGAAGCGGACTTGTTGGCCTTTGCCATACTCGAGATTCGGGATCGGTTTAACAGTATTGCTTCTGAGA
>WGBN01000419.1 GCA_015494245.1 Saprospiraceae bacterium
ACCTCATCCCATGTACTCCCTTCCTCCACCAAATCCAGCATGGACAAGCGGAAGATCAACAGAAAGTCCTCCCCCACCGCCCGGCGCGTGCGCCGGACGATCTCCAGCGGAAAACGCATTCTGCGCTCATAAGTCCCGCCCCACTCATCGGTGCGCTTGTTCGTGCGCTTCACCAAAAACTCGTTGATGAGATAGCCCTCAGAACCCATGATCTCCACCCCGTCATACCCCGCCTCTCGCGCCAATACAGCCGAACGCACAAAAGCGCGAATCGTGCGCTCTACGCCCCGCCGGCTCAAAGCACGGGGCTTAAAAGGAGAAATGGGCGACTTGATGGCCGAAGGAGCCACCGCCAAAGGATGATACCCGTACCTGCCCGAATGGAGAATCTGCATGGCAATCAAGCCCCCCTCCTCATGCACGGCCCGCGTAATCAGCCTGTGCCGACGCGCATGGCGACTGCTGCTCATGCGCGCAGCAAAAGGCGCCGTCCAACCCTCGCGATTGGGCGCTATGCCTCCCGTGATGATCAATCCGGCACCACCGGCAGCGCGCAAAGCAAAATACTTCGCCAGACGCTGCATACCTCCCCTCGCCTCCTCCAAACCCGTATGCATAGACCCCATAATCACCCGATTGCGAAGGCGTATGAAGCCGAGGTCTAAAGGAGCTAAGAGATGAGGATAGGTTTTTGGTGACATGCTCTGGGACAAACAAAGAAAGGCGCGAAAATTCGCATATGCGAATTTTCGCGCCTTTCAGTAAATTCAATTCACAATCAAAGTCTTCGACACCGTGCCGAAATCCGAAAGCACCACGTAGCGATAACTGCCCGTTCCGCCAAGTGCCTCGGCATGTAAGGTGAAGGTGTGATGGCCCTGCACGCCTTCCTCGCGTTGCTCAAAGACCTTGCGACCCAGGGCATCATATACCATGAGGTGTACAAAGGAAACTCCCGGCAGCAAGACCTCTATCTCGGCCTGCTCACTAAACGGATTCGGCGAGCTTTGGGCCGACAGCCTGTCCACCTCATAAGCGCCGGATGCACTTTCCTCAAACTGCCAATGCAAAGCATAGACCTCAGCACCTGCATCGTAAGCCTCTGCCGGCAAAACGCGGCTTTGCACGTCCATCAATTCGCTCAGGCGGATGCGCTTTTGCACCTGTAAATGCAGGTAGAAAGCCGGAGCATGCTCTGCCTCCCTCGAAGCAACGCCCTCAGAAGCAATCCAGCTAAACAGCAAATCATCACGATCGGCACGATAGTTGTAATTTGCAGCCTCTATGCCCGACATCCAACCCGATTCCACAGATACGTAATCCAACAGACCGGGCGCAAAACTCAGACTCCACTGCATGCCACTCAGGTTTTTGGCATCGGCATAAACCGGAATTTCATAAACCTTACCCGCTTCCAGCACGGCATCTTTCAACTGCAAATCCAAAGCCGCGTTGCGGAAGGCCAAATCACCTCCGTCGGGATGGAAGGTGGCAGAACCATTCACATCGCCAATTTTAATAGCCGTAAAGGCCACATCTGTAGCTCCCAACAAGTTGTCAATGACAATCTGCTCGGAGAAGGGCTGTGCAAAAGGATCAGAGGGCATGCTGAAATCTGCCGGCACGAAGCGCCAGGAAGTGTTGTTCGGGAAGTGGTCCTCAATCTGCAAAATGACCTTTTGAATGGCCACCAAATCCAAAGTAGTAATGGAATTGCTCCTGTTGGCATCGGCTGCAACCATTTTATAGGGGTCTGTAATGGGGTCTATGCCTAAAATGTGGCGGGAAATGGCCACCATGTCTAAGGTCGTCACGCCATTAGTCACATCGTCATCCTTGCGCGGGCGCACGTAATAGTTGTCACAGGTAGGTACACCTTCGGCCACAAAAGCGCCATTTTGATCAGTATAAGCCGTCGTCAAAACCGTTACGCTGTCGTCGAGGAAGATATCCACTTGTACATTCTGAACCAAAACCCCATTCGGCGCCGTCGTCGTGCCACTCACAGGAGCATCCGGCTCGCCGGCCGTACACAACTGGTCTTGAGGCATAGCCAGGAAGACATTGTCCTGCATGACGGGAATGATAGTATTGCGACGAATGACGTCTTTCAGGCGCGTATTGCGAATCATGTCCTTTTCTTCCTCCGTCAGTGCCGGGTCATTCTCAAAGTAGAAGCGGTCGCCATCGCGCAAGCGCTGAAACTGCTCGGAGAGAATCACCGTAAGCGTTTCGCCCAGGATGGAGTTCGGCAGAGGTTCTTCGCACAAAAAGCCCACCCAGGAGTCAATGTCATTGATATCGCCGTACAAATCTTCCAACACCTGATATACTCCGGGGTCTGAATTGATCTGACTAAACTCCGTATAAGGCGTAAGCCCTAAAGCAAGGCGAATGGTGTTCAAATCCGGAATGCCCCGCTCGCGCCCGCGCGTGATGTTCAGAGCTGCCAAATCCAGCCCCCCTTCGCCGGGTTCGCCAAAGAGGAAGTTGCGCACATCATCCACCAACTTGGCATCCAGCATTTGCTCCATGTGTACGGCCATGCCTTTCAGGAAGTAATCAATGCCATTGTCATAGACCGGATAGGGATTGAAAAAGGCGTCCTTCAATGGCAGTACATCCATAGTATCGCCATTCATGTCCATCATCATGATATCACCACCCAACTGGGAATGCCCCATGCGATAAGCAGAAGCGGCAAAGATGTTGGAAATGGTCGGATTCACATTGGGCTTGTAACCCGTATAGGGAGGTAAAGTGATGCCCAGGGTCGGCAGCCACTCTGAAAAAGCGATGTGCTGTATCAAACCTCCTACAATTTTGCGGGCATGCTGGTACAACTGCTCGTCGTTCCACTCGGGATGCTGCAAAGCCAACTCATCACAAAGGCGATTGTGCTCGCGGGCAAATAAAGTGTGCATGCTAAGCAGCAAGACGTTTTCATTGGCGCGGATGTCTCCCGCCACAAAGAGCTTCAAAGCCCCCGTCGGATTAGCCATAAAGGGCGCATTGGGGTCAATGGTTCCATCTATCTCGCCATTCAAAGTATTCCACGGAAGAAGATTGCCCGACGACATGCGCAACTTGCCCCCCTGAAAGGAGCGCAAATATGCCGCCCGAATGGAATCAGAACCATAAACGCCCGAAGCATCTATAAAAGAGGTGATGTTGTTGGGATGTTCGCGGGGATTGCTCTGGCTCGTGCCCGTGCCGGGATAAGCCACTGAGCGAAACAAATAGATCTCCTGGTTACCCGTAAAAAGCGGGTCAAACCAAGGGTCACCCGCAGGAATGGGAATGGCAAGAGGCTCTTCCTCATTGTCCAGCACCAAAGTGATGTTGTGGTCTATAAACTGCCCGAAAACCCAGCAGTAATCGCTCTGCTCCAGAATGTCCCAAATAGCAGAATTCTGGGCAAACAAAGTATTGCTGATCACCCGTGCATCCGGACGATTCTGCCCGCCGGGTTCGGAAACCCCATCGGCATAATCAGCGGGAAACAGACGCAGCAATTGTACACCTGTCGAACCCCACTCGGGATGATAAGGGTTGTTGTAGGTGCCGTCATAAGTGCGGTATTCCTGACCAAAAACCTCAGTGGCGAGGAAGAGCACAAGAGCAAAAAGGAGTAAATGTCTTTTCATTTTTGTTCATCTTTTGGGATATTAAAAAATAAAAGCACGGCAAGACTGCCCTGATTTCTTCAAAAGAAGAGACCAAAACATCTTTCACCGGTCAACAGGTATTCTCAAGTGCTGCAAATGGGGAATCGGGTTTCGGGAAAGGATATTTACGGGTCAAATTTCATTTCCCCCATTCCTCCCTGCAAAGGTATTCATTTTTATTTCAAAAAAGCAAATTTAAATGGTTCATTAAGTTTTAGGCTGCCTGTCTCAATCAGAAACCAAGCTATCAAGTTGAACCGGTGTAAACCCGCGAGAATCCGCACAATCCGCGTCATCCGCGTTCTATTTCAATCAGTTACGTAATCCGTTACAATCAGAAATTTCCAATAAAAAACAGCTATCAAAGCATTAAAGTATGTTAAATTTTGTGCTTCGCCTTTCGGCAAATTCAATAAAACCCGGCTTCTTTGCATTGAAAACCCAACGAAACGCGGGCGGCTCCTTTGGCTGCCACATAGCCCGCCACTTCTTCACACCACAACTCGGGAACCATGACCAACTACCTGCGCACCTTCGTCCTCTCACTCGCCCTCTTGTGGCTGAGTACGCCTTTGCTTTCGCAAAACAATGGAGCAAGCACCGTCATTGGCCTCACCGCCGGAACCTCCTGCCAAACCTCCGACGTCCGTACCGACAAAGGAGGCTTTGGCCTCAGCCTGACTGCCGGCAAGGAATTTCCCGTCTCCCCCGCCTCTCCTCTGGCTTTTGAATTGCGCGGGCGCCTGCTCTTTGCCCGTCAATACGGCCTGGACCCCTTCCCCTCCTCAGGCATCGAAAACAACAGCGCCCTCAACGGAAAAGCAGGACCCGACTACCTGCAATACCCGGGCTTCGCCTATCTCAACCACCGCACTACCGTCGGCGAACTCGCCCTCGAAGGCGTCCTCACCTTCGAACAACTGCGCCAAAAAGGACTGCTCCTCTCCCTCTACGGAGGCATAGGTGCCGATTGGCATTTGACGAAAGTCAATCAACTCGACGTTTTTGGCGAGCCTTACTATAACCTCTACACCTCCATAGATACCGATGCCCCCACGAGAAGCCGCATCAAAGAACTGCAGGCCGGATTGGACGACACCTACGAAACGCTGGCCGACGGCTACAGCCCGGGCGGAAGCATCAACTTCATGCCCTCCCTCGGCGTCGAACTCGGCTGGCAGGTAACGCCCAACTTCGCCTTCATCGCCGGCCACCGCACGACCTTCACCCTCAACAACATCATAGACGGTCAACAGTGGAAAGACGACCGCAACGACCTCTACCACTACACCTACGCAGGCCTGAAATTCAACCTGCCCGGCCGCCAAAACAACCGCCTCAAAAAGCCGCTCATCACCATCGTCCGGCCCGCCACCAATCCCGCAACGGTTCCTTATCCGGAATACACCCTCGAAGCCAAAATCAAGCGCGTACACAGCGCCGCCGACATCCGCGTATTGCTGAACGGGCGCGACATCCCCTTCCAATTTTACGGCGAAAATCTGCTGGCCGAACTGTATCTGCACCCCGGGCGCAACGAAGTTGCCATCACCGCTACCAATGCAGCGGGCAGCGACCACAAAGTGGTCGTCATCATCCTCGAAGGCCATGTTGTACAAACACCTCCGCCGCCACCGCCGCCACCGGGCCCTGCAAAGCCCCATGTAAACATCACGCAGCCGGCCAAAAAGTATTCCGAGACCTTTGAAACACAGGTGAACATCAAAGCCGACATCCTCAACGTACCCTACCGCCAGGATGTACGCCTCTTTGTCAATGGCTACGAAACCAGCCAATTCCAATACGATGGCCGCCACCTGAGCGCCTACATCAATCTGCGCAAAGGCTCCAACAGCCTGCGCATCACAGCCACCAATCCCGCCGGCACGGACAGCGACAAGGTGACCATCGTGCTCAAAGAACGCAGCCCTCTGCCTCCACCACCTCCGCCGCCCTCCGGTCCCAAGCCGCAGGTGCAAATCACCAGGCCCGCCGACGGCAGCAGCACCCAACAGCCGCGCATCCGCATGACCGCCAACATCCGCCATGTGGACAACAGCCGCGACATCCAACTGCTGCTCAACGGGCGCAAAATCAGCGACTTCAGCTTCAACGGCCAACAACTCAGCGCCGACCTACAGCTCGCCAAAGGCAGCAACACCATCACCGTCAAAGCCGCCAATGCATTTGGCGAAAGCCAGGACAAAGTGCGCGTTACTTTTGCGCCTGCTCCACCGCCGCCCTCAGGACCCAAGCCGGTTATCACTTTTATTCATCCCAAGCGCAAGGGGGAGCGCACGCGCAACGCGTCTTACGCCCTGCAGGTCAAAGTCGAACACGTGCGAGGCAAAAGCGACATCAGCCTGAAAGTCAATGGCAAGGGCGTGCAAAACTTCACTTACGATTCCCGCAGCATGATGCTGCATGCCAACATTGCTTTGAATAAAGGCGCAAACGCCATCGAAGTCAAAGCCACCAACCAACAGGGCAGTAGCAAGGCCACCGGTAGCCTGGTCTATGAAAAAGGCCGGCCCACCGGTCCCAAGCCCGAAGTGGAAATCACCAACATCACCCGCCCTGTGGGCAATCCCTTCAACCCCAATGTGGCCAGCTGCAGCATGAGCGCTACGGTCAAAAATGTGGACGGGAAAGAGCGCATCAGCCTTACGCTCAATGGCGAGGCCGTGCCGTTCACTTTCGACAAAGCCTCGGGCCAGGTAGAGGCCGACCTCATCCTGCAGCAGGGCGAGAATGAATTGGTGATAAAAGCCGTCATGCCCGGCGGAAGCGCCGAAGACAAAGAGACCATAAATTATTAGAAAAAAGCCCCGACCGTCCGGTCGGGGCTTTTTTATGAGCCTCCTCAGGGGCGGCCTATGCCCTCATAGTGAAAGCCTTTTTCTCTCACGAAGCGTGGTTCGTAGAGGTTGCGGCCGTCGAAGATGGCGGGTTTGCTCATCAGCTTTTTCATCACCTCAAAATTGGGCGTGCGGAAGGCCGACCACTCGGTCAGTATGGCCAGGGCATCGGCTTCGAGCAGGGCGTCGTAGGCGTCGGTGGCATAGTGTAGCGCCTGGCCATATTTCCGGCGGACGTTTTCCATGGCTTCGGGGTCATAGACGCGCAGGCTTGCTCCGGCGGAGAGCAATGCGTCTATGGTGTTCAGCGAAGGCGCCTCGCGGATGTCGTCGGTTTCCGCTTTAAAAGCCAGGCCCCAGATGGCAATGGTTTTTCCGGAGAGGTCTTCGCCGTAGAAGTTTTTGATTTTGCGCACCAAAGCGAGTTTCTGCTCGCGATTGACCTCCGTCACGGCTTTGAGAATGCGGAACTCGTATTGGTATTTTGCGGCTGTTTTGTAGAGCGCCCGCACGTCTTTGGGGAAACAGGAACCTCCGAAGCCCACGCCGGGGAAGAGAAAGCGCTTGCCAATGCGCGAGTCACTGCCCATGCCGAGACGCACCTGATGAACGTCGGCGCCGGCGCGTTCGCAGAGGTTGGCGATTTCGTTCATGAAGGAGATGCGGGTGGCGAGATAGGCGTTGGAGGCGTACTTGGTCATTTCGGCAGAGCGAAGGTCCATGATGAGGATGGGATTTCCCTGGCGCACATAGGGCTGGTAGAGGCGTTTCATGATTTCGGCGGCCCGTTCGGAGCGGGCGCCTATGACTACGCGATCGGGCTTGAGGAAATCCTCTACGGCCACGCCTTCGCGCAGGAATTCGGGATTGGAGACCACGTCAAAGAGCTCTTCCGGCAGTTTTTCAGAGAGGATGGCGTGTACTTTTTCGGCTGTACCCACCGGCACGGTGCTTTTGTTGACGACTATGGTATAGCTCTTGATGAGTCCGGCCAGTTGGCGGGCGACGCCTTCCACATAGCTCAGATCGGCGCTGCCGTCTTCATTGGGGGGCGTTGGCAGAGCGAGAAAGACGATGTCTGCACTTTCGACGGCCGGGGCCAGTTCGGTGGTGAAGTGCAGGCGGCCCTGGCGGAGGTTTCTCTCAAAGAGCAACTCCAGGCCGGGTTCATAGATGGGGATTTTGCCCCCTCTGAGCATCTGCACTTTTTGCTCGTCAATGTCCACGCAGGTTACTTCATTGCCCGTTTCGGCAAAACACACTCCTGAAACCAGCCCTACATAGCCGGTTCCCACAACAGTAAGCTTCATTGGTTTTTTTATTTAAGTTGAGTTGCTCCGCGTTGCGGAGCAACTCAACAATACTTCCTCATTGACGTACCTTCAAAAAAGAATATTTCTCGGCATATTCCAACATTTGCTCCACAAAGCTGTCGGGATATTCCACCTTGATATCGGTGATCTCTCCGTTTTCGTCGGTTACCGGCACGAGGCGGGGATTGACGAAGCCGGAGTAGGGAGCGATGTTGAGGGGCGCTACGCGGCGCAGCACTTCTTCGTGCAATTCGGGATCTACTTTTACGCCGTAATTTTCCACCAGGTCGTGGCCGGCCTTATAATCGCCCTGCGACTTGATGCGCTGTACTTCGCGCAGCAGTTGGCCGAAGATTTCGCGCAGTTTTTCGTAGTCGTGGATTTTGAAGTAGGTCTTGCCGTCGCGCACTTCTTTAGTGATGATGCCTTCGGGCATCGCTTTTTCCAGTGCCCAGGCGGCGATGAGCTGGCGGTTGCGCATGTGGGCCTCTTCGATGTCTTTGCCCGGTTCGATGCGGCGCAATTGCAACATCATGCCATTGAGGATGTAGCGATCGTAGGCCGCTTTCCCCACCTCCAAGTTGGGCATGAGTCCCAACTCGACCATTTTGGGGTCCATGATGTAGTAAAGAGCCACCAGGTCGGCACGGGCTTCTTCGAGGGTGGAGGCGTAGTTTTTCAAAGTTTCTTTGGGCGTACCCACGCCGGGCTCGATGAGGCCGGAGGCGTGGCCGATGACTTCGTGCAGGGCCGTTTCCAGTTTATCGGCCAGTTGGCCGTACTTTTCGTTGCGCTCGATTTCCTCTTCGTCATAGGCGAATTCTTTGCTGATTCCCGAGCCTTCGGCATTGAAATAGGCCTCGATGAGGTTGCCGAGAGAAACGGACTTTGAGCCATACTCCGCGCGAATCCAGTTGGCATTGGGCAGGTTGACGCCTATGGGCGTAGAGGGAGATGCATCTCCGGCTTCGCCGGCCACATTCACCACATTGTAGGTAATGCCCTTGACCTTTTTCTTTTTGTGCTGTGGCAGATAGGGTGCGTGGTCTTCAAACCACTGGGCATTTCCGGACAAGACCTCCATGCGCTTCGTAGCTTCGAAATCCTTGATCTGTACGATGGTTTCGTAGGAGCCTTTAAAGCCGAGGGGGTCGTTATAGACTTCCACAAAGCCGTTGATGTAGTCCACATCGCCGGAGGTGGTTTGTGCCCAGGCGATGTTGTAGTCGTCCCAGGTTTTCAAATCGCCCGTTTGGTAGTATTGGATGAGCAGGTCGAAGGCGTGTTTTTGCTGTTCGTTTTCGGCCACTTCGCGGGCTTTTTTCAGCCATTTGACGATTTCTGCAATGGCGGGGCCATACATGCCGTCTATTTTCCAGACTTCTTCGCCTATGCTTCCATCGGGACGGCGCACGACTTTGGTATTGATGCCATAAGAGAGGGGCCGTTCTTTATCGCCGGCATCAATGATGGGCTTGTAGTAAGCCAGGGCTTCCTTTTCCGAGATGTCGGGGTCGTAGAAATTCACGGCTGAAGCCAGCAAGAGGTCTTTGGAGGGGTCCAGGCTGACTTTTTTGAGGTCCGTTTTGGGATCAAACATAGCGGTCAGCACCTCTTCAGACAGCTCCTGCCCCGTAGCCTTGAGCAGGCTTTGGAAATACTCCTTAGAAAAAGCGGGAATAAACTTATCCATGGAGTAGTGATGGTGGATGCCGTTGGAGAACCAGACGTTTTTGGCATAGAGCATGAAGTTATCCCAGTCGGCGCCGTTGCGTTCGCCCTGATAGTCCTTGACGATTTTGTCAATGGCATGTCGAATGGCGAGGTTATAGCGGTAGTTCATGTCGTACATGATGTCGCGTCCGGCCAATCCGGCCTGGGTGAGGTAGTACACCAGCTTTTTTTGTTGCAGGCTGAGCTTGTCAAAATCGGGGATGCGGTAGTGCAGCACCCGCTTATCGGCGAAGCGGTCAACGACCCACTTAAAGCCTTGTTCTTCTTCTGTTTGTGTTTGAGAGTCTTGCTGCTCTTCCTGCTTGGGAGAAGAGTTACAGCCGGCGAAGGCCAGCAGGCCTCCGAAAAGCGTTGCCATAAAAATCCATTTTTTCAGCATGAGAAGGGTGTTTATTTGATCAATTTTCCCGTATAGATGCGGGCGTTCGTCGTTTTGAGGGTGTAAAAGTATATGCCTTTCGGCAAATGAGATACCGGCAGAAGCATTTTTCTTTCGGCCGAGGCTGCTATCGGTGTTTCGAGCACGCTTTGCCCTTGCAGGTTGTAGAGCTGGAATACCGCCGAGCCTTTAAACGCCGGCAGTTGGAGCTCCAGCTCATCGCTAAAGGGGTTGGGTAGCACGCGCAGCTCATCGGAGCCGGAGGCATTTTCTTCGGTAGCTGCCGTATAGAGCATGGCTTGCTGCACGGCGGCCAGGGCATTGATGCGGCCATAGCCGTAGGTATTGTTGGGCACCTCAGAGCCGGGGATGTCGCCGCAGTCCTGTCCGGTGGTTTTGGGCACGGCTGTTTGTTCGATGATGTCCTGAATGACATCCACTTCGCCGGCCAGCTCGGGATTGGCGGAGATCATCAGGGCTACAACGCCCGCCACGTGGGGGCCGGCCATGCTGGTGCCGCTCCAGGAGGCATATTGGCCGTTGCGAATGCAGGAATAAACGCCCACGCCGGGAGCAGAGATGTCGGGCTTGCGGCGGAAGCTGCTGTCCACCGCCACGGGGCCGCGGCTGCTGAAGCCGGCAATGGTGTCGTTGGAGGCCGTAGCGCCCACGGTAAAACTGCCGGGGAAGATGGCAGCGGGAGCGTTGACCGAAGAGCAGGAAGAACCGCTGTTGCCGGCGGAGACCACCACCACGATACCGGAGGCCTTGACGTTGTCCACCACGCTCTGCATGAGCGGGAAGTTGGAGGGATTGCAGCCTTCCATTTCGGGGCATCCCCAGGAGTTGTTGATGACGTGGGGCGCCTGTGCGGGATCGGGGTTTTCGCCATTGATGTCCGTAGGCGCCATAAACCACTCGAAGCATTCGATGTAGGTAGAGGGCGTGCCGTAGCCGCGCTCCATGTTGCGGCAGGCGATCCACTTGGCACCGGGAGCCACGCCGATTTGGTTGTCGCCGCCGTCATCGCCCGTCATGGTACCTATGGTATGCGTGCCGTGATTGTGGTCATCGCAGGGATAGGGCACGTTGAGGCCGCAGGGGTTGTTGTTGGGGTCGTTGGGTATGGAGTCGTTGTGGAGGGGATTGATTTCGTGGATGGCATCGTGCCAGTTGTAGTTGTGGTCGGCTTCGGAGCCATCCCAACCGCGATACTTGCCTTGTATAGCGGGATGTTCCCAGTCCACGCCTGTATCCTGGCCGCCGACGACCACGCCTTCACCGGTAATGCCCAGGGCCCAAACCTGATCGGCGCCGATCATCGTCAGCCCCCAGGGCAGGTCTTCGGGGCTACGGCTGCCGGCAGCCATAAGGGGCTCTTCGAGCACGACCTGAGGGTCGTCATAGATGAAGGCCACATCGGGGCGAGCGGCGATTTCGGCTATCAGCTGCAAATCGCCTTTGAGCGCCAGGGCGCTGATGACCCAAAACGGGCGGTAGGGCTGGCGGCGTTCCTGCAGAAAGCGCCGCAGCGAGGCCTGGCCTTCATTTGCCGCAAGGCTGAGGCGCTTATAAGCCAGTTCTGCCTTGCGCTCCTTGCCGTGAATGTGCCGGAGGTCGGAG
>WGBN01000420.1 GCA_015494245.1 Saprospiraceae bacterium
GGTTACCTGTCCATCAAGAAATATGACCCGGAAAGTGAGCTTTACACCCTGGCATACCCCAACCGGGAAGTGAAAAAATCCATGCTGGAGCATCTTCTCGGGGCTTTCGCCAAATTGGAGCCCGGCCTGGGAAGCAAGCCCGTCTGATGTGCTGGTAGAATTAGACGACAAAGTCTATGCCATAGAATTTAAGATAGACCAATCTGCCGAGGAAGCTCTCAAGCAAATCAAAGAAAGAGGCTATCTCAACAAGTACCGCTCTTTGGGTAAAAAGCTCATCGCTATGGGCATCAACTTCTCTACGGAGAAGCGGGAGGTGGATGAGTTTGCGGTCGAGGTGGTTGAATCGGTGTAATCGGCAGAATTGGTGAAAGCGGGAGCCGGTGAAGGTTTATCGTGTATCGTGTGTCGTTTAGTTGGGCGGGCTTCAGCCCGCCAATCAGTACCGCGGGCTTCAGCCCGCGCCTGTAAGCCAAAAATCGCTATCTTTGCATAGCGATAAGGGGGAATATGGGCCCTTTTCGTACATTGCAGAACGGAACTGCAATTTGAGCGCTTTTGTCTTTGCACTTTTAACACCAGGGATATGAAATACTTTTTTACACTTTTGGCATCTGCATTCAGTTTGTCGCTGATGGCGCAAATTACTTTGACGACGGCGAGCTTCCCGCAGGCGGGAGACACGCTTTTCCTTGCCGTGGACAATGCTCCGACGGTAACGCTTACCGGCCCGGGAGGGCCTTATGAGTGGGATTTTACCGCTTTGCAGGCTCCCTTCACTACAGAGGTCGTCTATCGGCCGGCCAGTGAAGGAGGTGCTTATGACCAGCTACCGGATGCCGATATGGTGGTAACTTTGCCCGGAGGCAGAGAAGCCTATTACAAGGTAGAAAATGATGAATTGCTCAACATAGCCCTGTACGGAGCCGCCCCCGGCGGACTGGGTTTTGATCTGCTAATGCCTCTGGACCCGCCGCTCATAGAGCGCAAAGCGCCTGCTCAGTTTGGCTTTTCTCTCATCCAGGAGTCTTCTGTCAGTGCGGCTGTATCTTCGGAGGTGCTGCCCCAGCAGATTTTGGACCAATTGCCCATTACGCCCGATTCTCTGCGCCTGCGCATGACGGATCAGCGCACGGAATTCGCCGATGCCTATGGCACTATGGATATCCCCGGCGGCAGCTTCGACGTGCTGCGCATCAAGCGTTTTGAAATCCGTGAATTTCACGTGGATGCCTACCTCTCTTTTACGGGCTGGTCGGAAGTTACGGACTTGTTGGGCGGTGCAAGTGGCAACCTGCAACCGGACTCTACGCTGAAATACATCTTCCTCAGCAATGAGGCTAAGGAACCTATTGCGGAAGTTACCGCAGACCCCCTGACGGAAGAGGTGCAGAGCGTTACGTTCAAATCCATCGCAACGGGGCCGGTGCCCACCACCATTGTGCCGGTAGGCAGCCCTCTGGTGTTGGCTTATCCCAATCCCGCCATTTTTGATGTGCGCTTTGAGTTTATCAACCTCAAGCCGGGCGTTTATCACCTGGAGATTTACAACCTGCTGGGAGTGAAAATCCGGGATGAGGAGTACCGCATTAAAAGCGGTAACCAAGTGGAAAAAATGGATGTGTCGGATTTGAGAAAGGGAACTTACCTGTATTCGCTAAGAGATCCGGACGGGAAGACCATCACCACTAAGCGCCTGATTATCATCAGACCGTAGTCATGGATTGGGCCCTGGGGCCCAATCTCAGATATTTCTATGGACATCTACCGGAAAAAATCCCGTTGGAAGTTATACCTCGCCATAGTGGGCCTGCTCATCGTGTTGCTGTCGGCTTACTATACCCAAAATCTCACCAGGCGCCTGGCTGAGGAAGAGCACAAAAAAATAGAACTTTGGTTCCGCGCCCAGGAATCGCTGGTCAAACCTATGGACGAGGCTTGCCTGGCTTGTGAGGACTTTACGCTTGAAACCGAGATACTACAATCCAACACCACCCTCCCGCTCATTCTGGTCAGCGAAACGGGGGAAATTCTCTCTGCCCTCAACTTTGGCGAAAAGAGAGATACGGATCAGGTATTTCTCGAAAAAGAGCTGAAAAAACTCCAAAGCCAGGGCGCCAAACCCATTGAAGGCTACGGGCAGAAGGTCTATTACAAAAACTCCCGCCTGCTTTCCGAAATCCGCTATCTGCCTTTGGTGCAATTGCTGCTCATAGGCCTTTTTGTCTTTGTGGGTTATCTGGGCTTCAGCAACGCCCGCAAGGCAGAGCAAAACCGCGTCTGGGTGGGCATGGCCAAAGAGACTGCCCACCAAATCGGCACGCCGCTCTCGGCCATCTTCGGCTGGCTGGAATACCTCAAAGAAATGAACCCCGACGATGAAGAACTGCAAATGGTCGTACAAGAGCTCAATAAAGATGCCGACAAACTGCACACCGTAGCCGAACGCTTCTCCAAAATCGGCGCCCGTCCCGAGCTGCATCCACATGGAGTCTATGAGTTGCTCGAAAAAGTGGGCTCCTACATAGGCGAACGCGCCCCTGCCGGCGTGCAACTCCACTTCCCCTCCGCCAAAGATGCCAAAGAAGAACTCCGGGCCATGCTCAACCCGCCTCTCTTCGAATGGGTGCTCGAAAACCTGCTTCGCAATGCCATTGATGCCATGGAAGGCAAGGGCAAAATAGAAATGCAGGTAGAGAGAAATCGCGACAAAGTCATCTTTACCATCAGCGATACCGGCAAAGGCATGACCGCCGATGAAGTGAAATACGTCTTTAAGCCCGGCTTCTCCACCAAAGACCGCGGCTGGGGCCTGGGCCTCTCTCTCGCCCGCCGCATCATTGAGCAATACCACCACGGCCGCATCTACGTGAAACACTCAGAACCGGGCAAGGGCACAACCTTTTCCATCGAACTGCCCGTAGCACCGGAAGAATTATGAAGCCTTGTGTAGTTTTTTTGGTGTTTCTCTATTTGCCTGCCCTTGCCCTCCATGCGCAAGAGCAGCTTCTGGTCTTGGACGAAGAAGGCGACCCTCTGCCCGGGGTCTCGGTCTATACCTCTGATTTGGATTTTGTTGCAACCACTGATTTACGCGGTTTGGCTTCTCTCGCAGGCTGGAACAAAACGGACAGCCTGCAACTTTCCTTTCTCGGGTATGAGTCGCTGAGCCTTTCACCCGTGGAGTTGGAGGCATTTGACTTTGTTGTTCGACTGAGTCCGCTTCCGCAAAATCTGGAGGCCGTGCTCGTCATTGGTCGCAGGGGCGCTTTGGCGGGAGATGTACTCTCTTCGGTAGAGGTTTTGCCGCTGGAAAACCTGCTCTTCAGCCAGGCACAAGATGTGCCGGATGCCTTGGAGAAGGAATCCGGTCTTTATGTGCAAAAGAGTCAGATGGGCGGAGGCAGCCCCATCATGCGAGGCTTTGAAGCCAATCGCGTGCTTCTGGTCGTAGATGGGGTGAAGATGAACAACGCCATCTACCGCAACGGCCATCTGCAAAACAGCCTTAGCATAGACGCCCAATTGCTGGATCGCATTGAGTTGATCTATGGCCCGGGTTCTTTGGAGTACGGTAGCGATGCCCTCGGCGGCGTCTTGCATTTTCGTACCCGCTCACCCAAACGCAGACAGGAGAGCAAAAACACCTGGCAGGGGCGGGCCCATTCCCGTTTTTCTACGGCTAATACCGAAAAGGCCGTGCATCTGGACATCAACGGCGGCTTTTCTTCCGCGGCTTTTTTGACTTCCGTGAGTTTTTCTTCCTATGGCGATTTGCGGGCTGGCAACCGGAGGCCGGAGATGTATCCGGACTTTGGAAAGCGCTTTTACAATCCCGTTTTTCGCGATGGAGCTGATTACGCTCAGCCCAACGGCAGGCAGCTCTCCGACGGTTCTTTCAGGTTTACCCCCAATATGCAGCGGCCATCGGGCTATAATCAGTTTGCCCTGGGGCAGAAGGCCTTATGGCAACTTTCCGACCTTTTTCGCCTTTCGGCAAATGTGCAGTTCTCTACTACTTCCGACATTCCGCGTTACGATCAGCTGGCCCTTACATTGGGAGCGCCGGATGAGCTCAAATTTGCCGAATGGCATTACGGCCCACAGCAATACTTGCTCTTGTCGCTCACGGCTGACTGGAGCCGCAAGACCCCGTTTTTCGACCGTGCCCGGGCCATTCTGGCTCGTCAGCAGTTGCAGGAAGAGCGTATCAGGCGTCGCTTCAACCGCAGCCTGCGTACTACGCAGACCGAAAGCGTCGGGGTTTCTTCCCTGACTTTAGACCTGAGCAAGGCTTTGGGGCCTCGCCATTTGCTGCATTACGGCCTGGATGTACAACTCAATGAAGTGCGCTCTACGGCTTTGGGCGAAGATGTGCAGACGGGCGCTTTGTTTGAAGAGACGTTGAGTCGTTATCCGGGCGGCGGCAGTGAGTTGAATCGAGGCGGAGCCTACACCTTGTATCGCTGGGAGCCGAAATCCGCTTTGTTCAATGTGCAGGCAGGTTTGCGTTATTCGCTGAGTGTGTTGCAGGCTCGCTATACGGAAAACCCTCTCATCGCCTGGCCGGACTCCTATCTCAATCCGGGCATCAGCAATCGCACTTCCGGCTGGAGCTATGGTCTCGGCCTGCGAGTACCCGATCTTCGGGGGTGGAGTTTCAGCCTCTCTCTCGCCACGGCTTTCCGGGCGCCCAATGTAGATGATGTGGGTAAAATCCGCGCCAAGAATGGAAAAATCACCATCCCCAATCCCGCCTTAAAGCCCGAGCGGGTTACTTCGGGGGAGTTTAATTTGGGGTATGCCCTGCCGGACCGTCCCCACACCCGTCTGGCCTTGTCGGCCTTTTACTCCGACCTCCGCGACTTGATGGCCCGAAGAGCTTATACCCTGCCCGATGGCAGCAGCACCATAGACGTAGAGGGCGAACTGCTCCAAACGGTAGCCAATGTTAATGCCGATAAGGGTTTTATCTATGGCCTTTCGGCAAATGCCTCCCTGACCCTGGGCGAACACTGGAGCAGTGGCCTGAGCTTTACGTACACATACGGACGAGTTGCCTTTTCTAAGGAGTACGATTCGGGTCCGGTGGCAGAGGTGGATACCTTGCTGCCTCTGGCGCATATTCCCCCGCCTTATGGGCGATGGAATTTGCTTTACGAGGCCGAAAAGTTAAAAGCTGAGTTCGTCTTGCGCTTCAACCTGGCTAAAAAACCTGAAGCCTATGCCGTGACGGACATGTGGTATGACGACAAGGGGCGCCCCGTCTTTGACCGCCTCGGTACATCCGACAATCTCGAATATACACCCACCTATACGGATGAAAACGGTCTGCAGCAACACGCCGGCAGCCTTGCCTGGTACACTCTGAACCTCTATGTAGCTCATTCATTTGGCGAAAGCCTGAAGTTCTTTCTGTCGCTGGAAAATATACTCGACTTGCATTATCGTACTTTTGGCTCGGGAATCAGTGCGGCCGGCTTTAACAGCTCCATCGGCCTCTCTTGGGAGTGGTAAGGTTTTTGTCTGTGATTGGCATTTGTGTATTTGTCCGGCCTGTTTTTAAGCAATAGGTTGTATCTTTCTTGCAACAATGGTTCATTAAGTTTTTGGCCACTTGTCTCCTTTGGAAAACAGGTTGTCAAGTTGAACCGGTTTAAATCCGCGAGAACCCGCGTCATCCGCGTCATCCGCGTTCTATTATTGACTTAATGAGCCATTGATGCAATTAACTTTAAAGAAACTCTATTTGTCCCAAAGCCCATAATGAACTTTCAAGTATGAATACTGCTTTCCAACTTTTGCTGATTTCTATTTTGTCTCTCACGGCTTCTATGCCCTCGCAGCAATCGTCTCCCAAAGAAAATATGACTTGCGGTTTTGACGACATCATGCAGCGCATGGATGAGGCTGAGCGTCAAAAAATGGAGCGCTATGAAGAGGCCTGGCAACATTTGGCGAAAGCCAAAGAAAACTCCGGATACAAAGCTGCTCCGCCGCCTTACACCCTGCCTGTGGTCGTTCACGTCATCCACCAGGGCGGTGTGGAGGATATTTCAGATGCCCAGGTGATGCAGGCTATACAAGACCTCAACGATGCTTTCGCCAATACGGGCTATTACGACCCCACGACCGGCGTGAGTGTACCCATAGCATTTTGCCTCGCTGTACAAGACCCCGACGGCAACCTCACCTCCGGCATCAACCATCTCTCTTCGCCTCTGACCGATGTGGATATGGATACGGAGGATTTGATGTTAAAAGACCTCATCCGCTGGGACCCCTACAGCTACATCAACATTTGGGTGGTGCGGGAGATTTGCAGCTCTTCGCTGGGCTGCGGCGTGGCGGGTTACGCCTATTTCCCCTCCGCGCATGGCGGTTTGCACGACGGTTTGGTGGTGGAGGCCAATTACATGGGCAGTTCGCAGGCCAACAGCTCGGTGTTGATTCACGAAATGGGGCATTATCTCGGCCTTTATCACACTTTTCAGGGCGGCTGTACCAACGACGACTGCACCATGGACGGCGATAAAATTTGCGATACGCCGCCCGACAATACGACTACGCCCGTGCCCTGCGGAACAGGTGTGAACAGTTGTTCTACGGACACCAATTCTGGCTTTGCCACCGACCAGAACGACCTGTACATTGACTACATGGATTACAGCAATTTGAGCTGCTACTCCGCTTTCACCCAGGGCCAGTCGGACCGCATGGTTTTTACGGTGGAGGGCATCCGCAGCAGCCTGTTGGATTCCAAGGGCTGCCAGACGCCCTGCATGTCTCCATTGACGGCTGAGTTTACGCCTGCTGCCGATCAGGAAGTTGCTGTTGGTACAATGTTGAACTTTGCTTATGCCGGCAGTGGAGCTACGACTTTCAATTGGACCGTCAATGGCGTTTCTTTTGGCCTTTCGGCAAATGCCACTTACACTTTTAGCGCGGAAGGCACTTATACGATAGAGCTGATGGTAGGCAACAGCGATCCGAATTGCACGGAGAGCATGAGCATACAGATCGTGGTGAGCTGCCCTGTAACAGCTGATTTTGAAGCCAGCAGTACGAACGTGCCGGCGGGTACGGTGGTTTATTTCACCAACTAC
>WGBN01000421.1 GCA_015494245.1 Saprospiraceae bacterium
GGAGAGCTTCCAATAGCGCAGTTTGTTGCGGGCCGCTTCGAGTAGAGCCGGCTGTGCAGTTTGGCGGGCAGCTTCCTGCAGTTCCCTTTGTGCCGTGATGAGGTCGGGGGCGTAGATGTCGGCGAGGCGCTGGCCGCGGCGCACGTATTCGCCGGTGAAGCTGACGTACAACTTTTCGATACGGCCGTTGAGATGGGCCGTCTGAGTCCCTATGCGGCGCTCATCCACTTTGATTTTGCCGTCGAGTTTGAGGCCGCGGGAAGCGCCTTCTTCAACAGTGCTCTGCCCGCCCACCACAGAGGTCTGTATCTGTGCCAGTTTGACGGCTTCTTCGCTCATTTCCAGGCGGATTTTGCTGCCGGAGGAGGCGCTTTCGTCCAAGGGGATGAGGTCCATGCCGCAAATGGGGCACTGCCCGGGCTCCGGCTGGCGGATTTGCGGGTGCATGGAGCAGGTCCAGATGGTGGCCTGCTCTTGTCCGTCTGCGGTTTCCTGATCGTGCCGGTGTTCTTCGGTTGCGTTCGTTGCCGGTTTCAGCATGAAGCCGAGGGCGAAACCTATGAGGAGGGTGGCTGCGAGCCAAATGATGTTCTTTTTCATGTCTGGTGTTTTTTATGTTTGCGGGCTTGGCTGTGCAAGCCCTCTTTTTAAGAAGGAGAGCTGTTCTGTCTCGATTTATTTCGCTTCGGGCATGAAGCTTTCCAGTTTGGCTTTCGCCAAATGACTTTGCACGAGCGCGTGCAAGAGCATGCGTTCGTACTGAATCAATTGGTTTTGCAGGCGGATGATTTCGTCTAAGCCCGTACCCTTGCTGCTGTACGAGGCTGTCAGCAGTTCGATGGTGGATTGGGTGGTTGCGTACAATTCGGTGTAGAGCTCCCGCGTCAATCGGGCTTCTTCGTATTCGGCCAGGGCGGCAGATATTTCTGCTTCAAATTGGTATAGCGCCTGGCTTTTTTGGTCTTCGAGAGCCGCTATTTTGTAGGTTTCTTCCCGCTCTTTGGCGCCGTATTTTTTGCGGTAAAGCGGGATGCTGATGCCGGCGCGGGGCATGATCACATCGCGCCCGTTGCCCTGGGGGTTGGCATCGCTGCGTTGCCCGATAAAGAGGTAATCCAGGCCGAGGACGATGTCGGGACGGGCATCCAGCTCGTTGATTTCGAGGGCGCGGCGGCCGGCTTCCTGCTGTTGGCGCAGCGACTCGAGATAGGGGTGTTGCTGCAGGAATTGGGGCGATTTCAGGCTGTCTCCATTGAAGGGCAGCACGGCGAAGTCCAGGCTGTCCACAATCTCAAGCGAGCTGTCCGGTGGGCGAGAGAGCAGGGCGTTGAGCTGAGCCAGGGGCGCTTGTTCGCGCTGAGGGAGCAGTTCCAGTTCCTTTTCGAGGCGGCTGATCTCCAATTGGATGCGCAGCACTTCGCTCATTTCGGAGCGTCCGTTTTCCAGTCGGGCCAGGCTGAGGCGCTCTAAGCTGTGGTAGAGCTCCAACTGTCGTTCCAGCAATTCGCGCGTGCGGTAGAGCTCGTAGTACTGCAGGAAGCTGCGTTTGACGAGAAAGCTTAGATTCAGTTTGTCGCTTTCCCAGCGGTAGTAGGCTGCCATGGCCTGGTTCTCCGCTTGTCCGGCCCGGGCATCCAGGCTCTTTTGCCAGGGGATTTTCTGGCTGGCTCCGACTTTGACCCACTGGGGGCCGAGGCGGGTTTCTACGGGCAGGGGAGCGATGCCCAGATTGAGCTGGGGGTCCGGCCATTCAGAGAGCTGTTGGGGCTTTTCGGCTTTCGCCAAATATTGCCGATAGCTCGAACGCAATTGCAGATTCTCCCGCTCGGCCCGTGCGACCAGACTGTCGAGAGGCTGAGCCTGCATGAGGACGGGCAGCGCGAGAAGCAACAACAGGGGAGCGCCCTTGCGGAAGAAGCCTGCAAAGCCCGTTCCGCTGCTCCTTTTGAGTTTCATTTCCTGATACCAGGAATACAAGACCGGCACGGTAAACATGGTCATGGTCTGGAAGAGCATCCCCCCGAAAGAGGGCAACGCCATGGGCAGCATGATGTCGGCCCCGCGCCCCGTAGAGGACAGGACCGGCAGCAGTGCCAGGATGGTCGTGGCCGTCGTCATCATGGCCGGCCGCACGCGCTGTTTGCCGCCCTCCACCACAGCTTCACGGATGCCTTCGATGGAGTCGGGCCGGTTCTTCTTGAAACTGTCGCGCAGGAAGGTGGCGACCAACACCCCGTCGTCGGTGGCAATGCCAAACAGCGCCAGGAAGCCCACCCACACAGCCACGGAGAGATTGATCGCCTGCATCTGAAACAGCTCGCGCATGGAGACGCCAAAGAGGTCAAAATTCATGAACCAGTCCTGCCCGTACAGCCATATCAGTACAAAGCCGCCCGAAAAGGCGATGAATACGCCGGAGAAAATCATCGTCGCCACCGGCACGGACTTAAATTCGAAGTACAGAATCAGGAAGATGATCATCAACGCAATGGGCAGCACAATGCTGAGGCGCTTGCTGGCGCGCACCTGGTTTTCGTAATTGCCGGCAAAGCGGTAGCTCACCCCCGGAGGCAGGGTGAGTTCGCCCGAGGCAATTTTTTCTTCCAGCAACTTCTGTGCGTTGTGGACGACCTCCACTTCGGCGTATTCGGGTTCGCGGTCGAAGAGCACATAACCGACCAGGAAGCCGTCTTCGCTCTTGATGGACTGGGGGCCTGCTTCGTAGCGTATTTCGGCTACTTCGCTCAGGGGGATTTGGTTGCCGGCTGCCGTGCGGATGTAGATTCGCTTGAGGATTTCCGGGTCATCGCGCAACTCGCGGGGGTAGCGCAGGCGTATGGCGTAGCGCTCGCGTCCTTCCACGGTTTCGGTCATTTTCATGCCCCCCACGGCGGCCTGAATGTTGCGTTGCACCTGTTTGATGGTCAGTCCATAGCGGGCGAGTTGCTCCCGTTTGATGTCTATGAGCAGATAGGGCTTTCCGATGATGCGGTCGCTGAAGACCGAGGCGTCTTTGATGCCATCCACTTCGCGCAGCCATTTTTCGAGTTCTAAGCCGAAGGCCTCAATGTCTTTGAGGTTGGGGCCGCGCACTTTGATGCCCATAGGTGCCCGCATGCCCGTTTGCAGCATGATGAGGCGGGTTTCTATGGGCTGCAGCTTGGGCGCCGAGGTAACGCCCGGCAGTTTGGTGGCCTTCACGATTTCATTCCAGATGTCATCGGGCGTTCGGATGTGGTCGCGCCATTGGCGGAAGTATTGGCCGTGCGGGTCGGGGATGAGCTGGCCCTTTTCGTCGCGCAGGTATTCGCCCTTTTCGTTCACTTTAAAGCGCAGGCGGTGGCCGTCTTCATCGGTTTTGTACTCCGATTTGTAGATGATGACGTTTTCGTACATGGAAGTGGGGGCCGGGTCCAGGGGGCTTTCCACCCGCCCCAGTTTACCCACGACGGTTTCCACTTCGGGGATGGCATTTACGGCCATGTCTAAGAGTTTCAGGTTGCGCAGGTTTTCCTCCATGCCGGAGTGGGGCATGGAAGTGGGCATCAGCAGGAAAGAACCTTCACCCAGCGAGGGCATAAACTCCTGCCCCGTGTGGCGAAAGACGTTATATCCTCCGATGACAAGCGCTATGGGAAAGATCAAAAAGAGCAGCTTATACCGCAGGCAAAACCGCAGGATGCGTTCGTAAAAGTAGATGACCAGCCAAAAGAAGCCCAGCAATGCGCCCGCCAGCAAAGCCACGAAGAAGAAATTCGTCAGCATGCTGCGCTCGACACCCAGCGGCATCCAAATGCTACTGAGCAGGTAGGCTACCAGGGCAGCGTAGAGGATGTTTTTTATGGTGTCTATGGTCTTTTGCCTTTCGGCAAATACGACCTTCAGTGCCAACACCAGACCTTCTGCAATACCCACCAGCATCAGCCAAAAGCCTGCAGCCTGGCCAAAGTAAAACCTGATGATGGCTCCGGCGAGAATGATGAGCAGGGGGGTACTCCAAGTGCGGAGCGAGTAGAGGCGCGGGTCTGATTTGCCGAAAGGCTCTGTCTTGAGCTTGCCGAAAGGCGTAGAATTAGACGAATTAGACCTTCTAAAAACAGTATGGGCAAGAGCAGGTAAAACCGTAACTGCCAGCACAATAGAGGCCACCAATGCAAATGTTTTTGTAAAGGCGAGAGGCCTGAAAAGCTTGCCTTCGGCGGCCTGCATGGTAAAGACCGGCAGGAAGCTGACGATGGTGGTTGCCACGGCTGTGATGACGGCAGAGGCTACTTCCATAGTGGCTTCGTAGATGATTTGCAGGCGGCTTTTGTCGGGGGGCGCCTTTTGCAGGTGTTTGACC
>WGBN01000422.1 GCA_015494245.1 Saprospiraceae bacterium
GTCTTGTGTGGGTGTTTAATGGTGTTAAAAATCCTCCATGCGTTTGCGCGCCTGTCGGGCGAAGTTGTCTTTCATGCGGGTTGCATCGAGGGCATTTTCCCCGTCGAATTCATTGGGAGCAGCCTGGTAGAGGATGCGTTCCCAATTGGGGTTGTTCAGCTCGCCCCGCGCCGTGGAATGCAGCAGGCGGAAATCTCCCGGAGCCAGCGAGGGGTTGTAAAAGAGGAATTTCACATTCCGCTGGTTGGTGAGGGGAAACTCATTGTACGACCAAATTTCATAGGGCGGGGCTGAGGGTTCGTTTTCCTCGTGAAAGATGTCGTTGGGCGGGCCGTACTTGAGGTAGATATAGCCCCGGTCTGTTTCGAATCCATAGCCGAAGCCCGATTTAAAGGTGGCATCTACGGCCCGGGCAACTTTCATAAAATCTTCATAGGCCTTACCGGGTTGATTGGGGTTTTTTGCAGCCCAATAGCTAAAGAGGAAGGCCCGTTGGTCTTCGACTTCGCCTTTGTGTACCAGGCCATTGATGACCTCCACCTGATCGGGCGAGACGATGGGCAACATGGCCCGCAGGCTGTAACTGAGCGTAGCGGAATCCAGCCCCATCACAAAGCTCTGCACCAGATCGCTGCTATCGGTGGTCTGCTCAAAGAGGTAGGGATTGCTCCGCTGGAAAAACAGTTGTTTAGCGAGTATGGGATTCCCGAGGCTGTCCAGCACAGAGACCTGGAAGAAATAATTGCCGGAGGGCAGTTGCCGGACGTCCATCAGGTGCATCAACTGCACGATTTTTTGCGGGCGCTTCGTCTTATGCGAGACCAACATTTCTTTCCCTGAATAGGCATCTTTAATCAGCAATCGCAGTTTAAAGAAGTCGGAAAAGAGCTGATCCATGTTATAGAGCTCGACATAAAAGAAGAGGCGTTCGGCTTTTTTATCGCAAAAATTAAAAGCGAGCGGCTCCATGAAGTAGCCGTTGCGCACGAAAGGCCCTTGCCCCTGAGCGGGTTTGATACCGGTCAGGAGGCGGATGTCCGACATGGCGGGTTTGTCTTGTTCGTAGTGGATAGGCAGTTGGATGCGTCGTTGCAGTGCATTTTCGGTTTGAGCCAAATCGCTGATGCGTACTTCCAGCTCATAATCGCCATTGGGCAGCACATAGCGTTTCATATCCATAAAATGCACGGGCTGCTCATTGATCGGGCTGTACAGGGCGTACTTATCGGCCATAAAAATGGTGCTGTCTTTGTGAAAGATAAGCACGACTTCCACTCCTGCCTGCAGGCCTCCGCTGACGGTATCGAAGACCACGGTATTGCCCATGATCTTCAGGTAAACTTCCACATAGCTTTTTTGGAGGTCGGTATAAGTTGCATAGGAGACATCTGCCTCGAGCGCATAGAGCGCTCTGCCGAAGGAGGCAAGGAGGATGAAGAGCAGGAAGAACTTTTTCATAACGGTTTTATTGAAGCTCGCCTTCATCTGCCTTTGCTTTGGCAAAGGTCATTTCAAAGGGTATATCCCTGATGGAGGTTGCCAACACCAAGGTAGTATCATTGAGAAGAACGATCTCATACGATAATTGCATTTTGTCATCCGGCAGACGAATCGTTTTGTCGTCCAGGGTATAGGCTTTTCGGTCTTGCCCATTGCCTATGCCGAAGTTGGTAATCATTTGCCCCTCAGGCGTAAACTCGAAGTAAGTACCCGTCAGCAGTTCCGTTTGCCGGCCGGCACGCATGGCAGAGGTGAGTTCCCAGCGGCCCGGCAGCAATTCAGCTATGGAGGGGCCTTCTGCGCCCTCGTCACCGGCAGGTGTATCGTTTTCACAAGCGGGAATCAGCAGCAGGCTGCAGGAAAAGAGAAGAAACAAGCCTATTCGTTTTATCATGGCATTCTTTGGTTGGTGAGTTACAAAGATAATACATCTGCGGTTTTTGCTGTATTTTGGGCTTTACAAAACGGGGCTGCCCGCTCCCCCGGCCCCCTGTCTGCCGGTGAGTGAGCAGGCAGGCTGAAGGGGTGGACCACCCTATCCTTTGGAAAATAGCCTGTCAAACTGAACCGGCTCAAATCCGCGAGAACCCGCGTCATCCGCGTCATCCGCGTTCTATTGGCATTTAAATTCTTAACGAATCATTACTACTCTCACAAAACGGGGCTGCCCGCCTCCACATAAGCGCTGTACCAGATGCTGGCCACGGCATGGATGGCGGCTCTCATGCGGCGTTCCACCATGCCATGCAGGCGTTGGTGATAGGCTTCTGCATAGGCCCGGCAGGTGGTGCGCACTTGCAGACCTCCCCGCTCCTCATAGCAATAGATCTCTTCGGCGGGATAATTTTGCCGCAAGGCTCGCTCTTCCACCAGTACGCTATCTACCAGGCGATGGCTGTCGAAGACCGCCTTCCAAAAAAAATCGGCCGGTTGTTCAATGTACTCGGCAGGCCCCACAAAAAAGTCATAGGAATCTGAGAACAACTCCGGCAGCCGGCTCTCCCAAAAAGCATGGATGCCCTCTTGCCCGCTGAGTTGGCCGTTGTAATTTTCGGTCGTGTGCAGCGGCACATGCGCGTCGGCAATGTAG
>WGBN01000423.1 GCA_015494245.1 Saprospiraceae bacterium
AAACTCGCTCAAAAATCCGCGTAAACCCGCGTCATCCGCGTTCTATCATGTTCTTACGGGCTGCCCCCCGAGCTGGCCTCATTAACTTAAGCGACTCTCCAAAATCCGCTCCCGATCTTTCAGCTCGGGGAGCGGTGGTAGAGGGGACAGCTCGGGGAGCGGTGGTGGGGTTTGGTGGCAGCGGTGGTGGGGTTTGGTGGGATCGGAGGTGGGATTTGGGTGGGATCGGAGGTGGGGTTTATTTAAATTCCTCCCACAACTTTCTCGCCTTGGTGCGTAAATTCATATCGGTAAGGGTAGAGGCCGGATCTACATCGGGATCGGGCAGGGGGGCTTTCCATTGGTCGTTTTCGGGAGGGGGTACGCGGCCACGCAGGAGGAGTTGCTTGCCGTTGGACCAAAGCGCCATGCCCATTTCGACGGGGCTGACATCGCAGCGGTTGTCTAAGTAGTAGGCAAACCACAGCTCGGCAATTCCATCGCCATTTAAATCATCTATGTGAATTTTTCCGTCAACCAGAGACACTTCACAATCGCAGATGCAGGAATCGGTAGCATCCGTCATGTAATGGATGCGCAAAAGGGTATCCGGTGTCTGCACGTAGTGGTAGGCGTAGAAGCGTTTGCGATACAGCTCTTCGGAAATTTGGAATTTGGGGCGGGCAGACATGACGAAAGTGTTTTGGCCTTTGGCATCTTCCCAGGAAACAGCCTTGACCAAATCTCCCCGATAGCGGTAATCTCCATTTTTATTGACTTCTTTGAGGATTTTGATACTGCCCGGTTTAAAGCCCTGACCTTCGGGTTCATCTTGGCAGGCGATGAACAAAGAAGCAAGAAGGAATAAAAGGAGTGCGTGGCGCTTCATTTTTTTGGTTTTTTGTTTGTTCTTAAAGGCCTCGTTCAAGCCCTTTTCTTTAACGACAAATGAGCGGATATAGCTGCTCGACCATAGGCAGCACCATGTTTTTCCGCACAGCGCTCAGGTCTTCGCAGGCTTTTTCCATATCTTCCAGGGCGAGGTACATCTGGGCACGGGTATAGCGGAAATTGGCATTGTTGGGGAAGGCTTCGATGGCTTTATTGAGTAAAGCCAGGCCTTCCTCTTTTTTGTCTTCGTTGAAAAGTCTTAAGCCGTCTATGGCATCTTGTTGAGCTTGCTCGTATTTCAATTTCAATCCGGCGCAGTCATCTCCCTGCGGTTCAAAAAAGATGTACAGCATGTAAGAAGTCGGCACCGCCCTACCCTCATACATAGCCGGCACCCAATGCCCGTAGGTAGAAGTCGCCAACTGAATGGCCTCAAACTGATAGTCGAATCCCAGGCCGTGATAATCCAATACATTCAACACCTTCACGCTGCCATCGGGATTGATCAGCAAATCCACATTCATATCGCCGAGGATACAGGTGTCCTCAACCAGCAAAGGGTAATGCAGATTTTCGCGCAAGAATTGTTCGAGCGCTTCATCCCCGCCTTTAAAATGAGGCAGGCTATCCACCTGTACGTAAACGGTGTCTCCATTGACCAGGGCATAAGGCAGAGGCGTTTCCAACTTAAAGCGCACCGGCAGATTAAAGTGTACGGCTGCGGGCTTCCCCTCCTTGTCATAACCCGGGCGCCAGCGAATGCTGTCGGCCTGCATCATCTGCAACACTCGCAACACTTCTTCTCCGCATCCACCTCCTATGTCGCGTACAATTTGAATGCTGTCTATGCTGCCATCTTCCCGGACGATAAAGGAGGCGACCACAGTGCCCTCCAGGCCCTGTTCGCGGGCAGAATCCGGATAAACCAGGCGGCTGTACAAGTACTCGTACAAGCGAGCCTCGGCACATTTTTGCCGAAAGGCAAGAGAACTGTCCGGAAATTCACAACCCGGAAAACGCGGCATCTCAGGCAGCACGCTAAAGACCTTCGTGCTATCACTTGCAGAAGCCTCCGGAGCTTCCTGGGCTGTTGTGGCTTTCGCCAAAATTAAAAACAGAACAAAAAACAGTAATTTTCTCATAGAACTCACTTATCAATCAATGTATTCCACAATACGCAAAAAGCGCAGGCCGAGGCTGATTTCAAAACTCAGGTTGCGTATCTGGCGCTCGGGGATATCGGTATAGACACCGGGTTGATACGGGCTGGGCACATTTTGTAAAGGCGGCTGGCGATACTGGTAGGAGAAATC
>WGBN01000424.1 GCA_015494245.1 Saprospiraceae bacterium
GAGAGGTAGTAGCGGGATTCCGGCAGCACGTGGTGTTGTTGCAGGTATTCCCAGAGTTCCAGCATGCTTTTTTTGAAATCGCCATCGCTGAAGAGGTCGAGCAGATTGCCCATTTTTGAAAAGACGCGATGGGCGACGGTAATGCCCTGTTGAGCATCGTAGAGTTTGTTGCCGTGCAGAATCAGCAGGCGCAGCAGGTCGGCTTCGCGTTGGTAGTCGCGGGAGACGGCTGCGGCCTGTTCTTTGGCGGGGGCGGTGCCGGCTGTGGCCTGTTCTTCCCGGCGGCCTGGCGTGCGCTCTTCTTCTTCGGTGGCACGGCGGCTTTGGCGGCGGCGTTCGAGTTGTTTGAGTCTTTTTTGAATTTGTTTGTTGACTTCTGCGACCAGGGCCTCTTCCTCCATCTCGAGCAGGCGGGCAGCTTCTTTGATGTACATGGCCCGTTTGAGCGGGTCGGGCAGCAGGGAGAGGCTTTCGGCCAGGTCGCGTATGCCTTCGGCTTTTTTGATGGGGTCGTGGCCTGCTTCTTCCAGCAGCCGCCGCGTTTTGAAGAGGATGAAATCGGAGGCTTCCCGCTCGAGGTATTCCTGAAAAACGGCGGGGCCGACTTCTTTGAGGAAGGAGTCGGGGTCTTCGCCTTCCGGCAAAAGGACGACTTTGACGTTGACGTCCTGTTCCAGGGCAATGTTCAGCCCGCGTATGGCAGCCTGCACGCCTGCGGAATCCCCATCGTAGAGGATGGTGAGGTTGGGCGTAAACCGCCGGATGAACTGCACTTGGTTTTGGGTGAGGGAGGTTCCCGAAGAGGCCACGGCCCGGTCCAGGCCGGCCTGGTGGAGGGAAATGACGTCGGTATAGCCTTCTACGAGCAGGCAATCTTCCTGCCTCCGTATGGAGCGTTGGGCCAGAGAGATGCCGTAGAGGCTGCGGCTTTTGTCGTAGATGGGCGACTCCGGCGAGTTGATGTATTTGGGGCTTTTGGGGTCTTTTTTGAGTTGCCTTCCGGCAAATGCCATGGGCTTTCCGGTGAGGTTAAAGATGGGGAAGATGACCCTTCCTCTGAAGAAATCCCTTCCGTGTTTGGTGATGAGACCCAGCTCTTGCAGCAGTTCTTCTTTGTAGCCTGCCTTGCGGGCAGCCTGGAGGAAGCTGTCGCCGGCTGCCGGTGCATAGCCCAGTCCGAATTTGCGGATGGTCTCTTCGGTGAAGCCGCGTTCTTTGAAGTAGGATAGGCCGATGCGCTTGCCTTCTTCCGTTTCGAAGAGTTGTTCCTGAAAGAATCGCAGGGCAAATTCGTTGATGATGTAGAGGCTTTCTTCTTTTTGGGCGGCTTCGCGTTCTTCGGGTGTGGGCTCGCGTTCTTCGATGGGGATGTTGTAGCGGGCGGCGAGGTAGCGCAGGGCCTCGGGATAGGTATAGTGTTCGTGCTCCATGACGAAGCTGATGGCATCGCCGCCGCGGCCACAGCCAAAGCATTTGTAGATGTTTTTAGCGGGAGCTACCGAAAAAGAGGGCGTCTTCTCGGAATGGAAGGGGCAGAGGCCAAAGAGGTTGGCCCCTTTGCGTTTGAGGTTGACAAAATCGCCCACCACCTCTTCAATGCGGACGGTGTCCATGATTTGACGGATGGTAGCAGGAGCGATCATAGACGTATAGAGAGCATCTTTTCGAGGGTTGAAAACAGAGCAGCCTTCCCGCGCTTTGTTTGCATGGCGGTGGCCCTTAGGGTTCTCCAAAGCCTGCGAGGCGGCCTGCCATATCTAAGGCTTTTTTCAGCAGGCTGAGATCGGGGAGGTAGAAACTTGCGTCTTCTTCTTCCGGCTCTTCCTGCAGTACAGGAGCTTCTGTCTCTGTAGCGCTTACGAGCTCTTCTGCCTCTACAGGGATGGAATACAGATGCCAGTAGCAGCAGGCACTGAGCAACAGGGCCAAAGACCACAGCATGCGGGATGAAAGAAGCTTTTTCATAATGGTGTGTGTTTATCAGGCTCCAAAGATAAGCAAAATTATCGGTGATGTGCCTGATTTTTTAGATGAAAGCGGATTTTCATTTGCCGAAAGGCCAAAGAAATGTCAGCGATTGAGCATTTAGAACAGATAAAGTATTTTGTACTTTCGGCAAGAGTCCCTAACTTTATGCCGAGAAAAGCTCATATTTGGAGCAAGACTCTCTTTGGGCAGTAGAGCTGCCTGCCAACTTATGACACAGGACACAGGATTTTTTTACACAAAAATTTATACTTATGAAAAAGTTGTACACTTTTTTTCTGCTGTTTTTTGCAGCAGTTTGGACGCTGAGTGCGCAGGTTATCGGCCCCCGGGCTTATGGTTTGACGGTAACCAGCCCTCCCGGAATAGAAGGGCCTTACATCGCCGTTCCCGCAGGTTTTGGCGGTCAGGACTACTGCAATGATGACGGTAACCCCGTTACGGGTGAATGGGTCATTGTAGATGATGGCGAGGGTGCTTCTACCACAGATGGCTGCGAGGAGATTGATAACGATTTGACCGGCAAAATAGCTTTGATAGACCGCGGGGCTTGTTATTTTGGGGTTAAATGCTTCAATGCCCAGCAGGCCGGTGCCATTGCTGCCATCGTTTGCAACAACCAACCTACGGAGCCTTTTGCCATGGCTCCCGACCCCGAAGGATATGCCGATCAGGTAACCATCCCCTGCTTCATGATGTCGAAGGCGGATTGCGATTTGATTCGCACTAACATTCCGGGTGTAACTGTTTCGATTGAGCCCATGCATCCGGAAGACCCCACCCTGGCTACGGATGTCATTCTTTGGGGCGATCAACCCGGTGAAGGCGACTTCGACGGAGGCCTGAATGGCTGGACGGTCAACAGCATTACCTGTGGTGATGGCTCTGTTCCTACCGATGACCTTTGGAAGTGGGCTCCTACGGGTGAGGCCAACGACGGCGCTTTCTCCGGCGGCGCTTTCATCAATTCTCAGACTCCTTGTAATGGCGCTGCTGCTTTTGATTCTGATTTCTGGGACAATGGGGGAGATGATAGTAATCTCGGCGGTGGTCCCTGTATAGCGCTTCAGGTTGGCGAGTTGATTTCTCCGACCATTGACGTTTCTGCCTCGACCGCTCCGGGCATTAGCCTGGTATTTACGCAATGTCTGCGTCAGTTCCAAAGCACCTATTGGGTGGGTTGGTCCACAGATGATGGCGTTACCTGGGACAGCGTGCTGATCAACGACCAGTATCCGGTAAACAGCAGCAACATCAACGAAATTGTGCGCATTCCTCTGGTCGGCGCTGCAGGTACCAGCACCTTGCGCGTAAAATTCCGCCTCGAGGCCAACTACTACTATTGGATCATTGACGATGTGCGCATCGTAGAGCAAGAGGGGTACAACCTGAAGGTGAATGAGAATTTCTACGCCATCGCACCGAATTATCAGTTTCCTGCGGGTCAGACTGATCCCATACCCTTTTTGGCTGATATTTCAAATATAGGGTCTTTGGATCAGGACAATGTGGTTTTGACTGCCAGTGTGAAAGATCCGGATCAAAATGAAATTTTTTCAGCTACACTGGATTATGGAACTGTTGCTGCCAATTCCATTGTAGAGAATGTGCCTTTTGACGATATGTTTATGCCTACCGGTTCTGAAGCTATTGGCGGCTATACAGGCACTTACTCGATTTCGTCAGATAGTGCTGATTTTGATGAATCGGACAATACCATATCCTATTCCTTCGGCATAACGGAGAATGTTTTCTCTAAAGAAACCGGAGCTTTAGGAGGGGTATGGCCAGGTAGTGATGCCTGGGATCCGGGTGAGCCACATTCTTGGGCTTATGGCAATGTCTTTTACGTCAAAGAGAATACAGATGCAAGTGGGAACCCCATGGTACTTGCCAGCGGTTCTTTTTCGCTTAGCAATGCCGATGAATTGGCGGGGCGCACCATCAATCTCTCTCTTTATACATGGGTAGATGATGATGGAGATGGAAATGCTCAGCCAAGTGAGCGTACTCGTGTAGCCCTTGGTTTCTACATTATAGAGGGAACAGAGGCGCTTGAAGATGAAATAGTTGTTCCCATGCTGTCATTCCCTGATCAGGAACCTTATGTTTTTGAGCCGAATACCTACTATATTTTGATGGTAGAGTACCTGACAGAAGATGAGCAGGACTTTTTCGTAGGCGCTAATGATGAGATGGATTATGGCGCTATGGGTTTTGTTACGGATATGCTGGGGATGCCGCGTTTTGCAGGCATGATTGGAGCTGATCAGGATTTGTCCGATGAAACTTATTCTTCTTTCTTCTCGGGCTTTATTCCTTCGGTTAACATGTACGTTGATTTCGTTACAGGTACCGATGAGCTGCCCCTCGGCAATGAGATGGGGCTTTCGCCAAATCCGGCCCGCGAGTACGTGAACCTCTCCTTTGACCTGGAGAAAGCCTATGAAGAGGCTGAAGTACAAATCTTCGACCTCAACGGCCGCCTCGTCTTGCGTCGTCAGCTCAATAC
>WGBN01000425.1 GCA_015494245.1 Saprospiraceae bacterium
AAACGGGCTACCTGACCATCAAAAAATATGATGAGCGCAGAGAACTCTATACCTTGGGCTATCCCAATCGCGAGGTCAAAAAATCCATGCTGGAGTATCTGGTGCATGCTTTCAGCAATACTTCTGCCACTCAGGTGCGCGCTTATGCCCTTGATGTGGTTGACGCCCTGCAAGAGGAAAACCTGGAGAAGGTCAGGGATGTCTTTAATATCCTGCTCTACAGTCTGCCATATCAACTGCATCAGAAAGCAGAAAGCTTTTACCATGCCATCGTTCATCTGTTTTTTAAGTACATGGGCTTAGACGTACACAGCGAAGTCAGCACTGCCCGTGGCCGGGCCGATTCCATGGTGGAATTTGATGACAAGGTCTATTGCTTCGAGTTCAAATTAGACCGCTCGGCCCGGGAAGCCCTGGAACAGCTCAAGAACAGAGGATATGCAGATAAATACCGCAGTGCTGGCAAGAAAATCATCCTCATAGGCGTCAACTTCTCTTCAGAGAAAAGGGAGGTGGATGAATTTGCAGTGGAGGTGGTGTGAGCGGTAGAATTGGTGAAAGCGGTTGAATCGGAAAATTGGGAGTGTTGGCTTATTGTTGGTTGTTGATTTAGTGTTTGGATGGTTTTTGAATTTCTCGCGAAGGCGCAAAGAGGTGTCGGTCCTTTTTCTTTTCCAGGTATAAAACCATTGCTTCGGTCTTTTGGAGGTAGCGATTCTTTTAAGACGCTAAAGATTTTGGAGATTCACTTATCCTATGAGGCCGGCTCGGGGGCGCGTATGATACGGCCTGTAGGACTTGATAGAACGCGGATGACGCGGGTTGTGCGGGCTTCGGCAGGCTCAGCCTGAAGGTTTTCGCGGATTTTAAGTCCGTTCAACTTGATAGCCCGTTTTATGAGGCAGCATACTGCCGATCCCCGAGCCTGCCTGCTGTAGGCAGGCTGACGCAGGAAGATCGGGGAGCGGATTTTGGAGATTCGCTTATCCTATGAGGCCGGCTCGGGGGTCCTCCTTCGTCGGCACCCCGATCCTCTTGTTGGTTTATTCTCGCACGGAGCATTCACGGAGAGGTCATTCCCACCACGCGATGCGAAGCGAGCGTAAAATCACATTAGAGTGCGAAGCACTCCACATTAAGCGCGAAGCGCCCACATTAGAACGCGAAGCGTTCCACATTAGAACGCGAAGCGTTCCCCATTCTCCATTAATTCCCCTATCTTTACCCCACAAACCAAAACCACCAATCCCATGTCCCAGACAATCCAGACTCAGCGACCCGATGGCAGCCCGGGAGTAGAGATGCCCACAGAGGTGTATGAGCGCCGCAAAGAAGCGGTCAAAGACATTTTTATGCTTTGGTCTAAAGTGAGCGTAAAGGAGTTGGCTCAGCATTTGCAAGACCATCCGGGCGTACAGGACGACCCTGCCCTTTGGTTGATGGATATTCTGGATGACCTTGTCGTGCGCAAGATGCTTCGGGAAGAGGATGGGGTTTATTCAATGGCATAGTTTATGGACTACGTTCTCATCATGGCCGGGGGTATGGGCTCCCGTTTTTGGCCGGCCAGCACAGAGCAGCGGCCCAAGCAGTTTTTGGATATTCTCGGCACAGGCCGCTCCCTGCTTCAGCTCACTTGTGATCGCTTTCGCAAACTGTTGCCGCCGGAGCGAATTTACGTGCTCACCAATGAGCGCTACCGGAGCCTGGTGCAGGAGCAACTGCCCGAACTGCCCGCAACTCAAATCCTCGGCGAACCCAGTCGCAACGATACGGCTCCCTGCATCGCCTATGCGGCCTTTAAACTCCACGCACTCGATCCCGAAGCCAATTTCGTCGTAACGCCTTCCGATCAGATCATCCTGAAAGAAGACGCCTTCCTCGAAAAAATCGAACAGGGCCTGCGCTTCACCGCTTCCCATTCCGCTTTGCTCACCCTCGGCATACAGCCCCATCGTCCGCACACGGGCTATGGCTACATCCACTACGATCAGACAAAACCCGTCGAAGAGGGTATTTATCCCGTCCTCGCCTTCAAGGAAAAACCCGATGCTGAAAAGGCAAAAACTTTCCTCGCTTCGGGCGATTATCTCTGGAATGCAGGCATCTTCCTCTGGCAGGCCGGAGTGGTTTTAGATGCCTTTCGGCAAAATGCACCCGAGATTTACGAGCTGTTGCAAGCCGGAGCAGAGGTGTACAACACCGGCGCCGAGGGTTCATTTTTGCGAAAGCAATACCCTCAAACGCCTTCCATTTCCGTGGATTACGCCATCATGGAAAAGGCCTCCAACATCTACACCCTCCCCGCCGACATCGGCTGGTCGGACCTCGGCAGCTGGCGCGCGCTCTACGAGCTGCAGCCCAAAGACGAACAGGAAAATGTACTCATCTCAGGCCGGCTAATCGCACAAAACGCCTCCCGCTGCCTGATCAAAGCCCCCGCCGACAAGCACATCGTCCTCCGCGACCTGCACGACTATATCGTTGTGGACACC
>WGBN01000426.1 GCA_015494245.1 Saprospiraceae bacterium
GATATGTCGGGTTCGCCGGGGGCTCCGTTGTCATAGCCGAAGGGGTCGTAGGAGTCGAGGATGTTGCCCTGACTGTCTAAGCGATAGATGCGGCCGTCTTCGAAGTTGGTTACGTAGAAGAAGCCGGTGTCATCATTGTAGAAGAGGTTGCCGATACCCGGCCCTGTATTGCGGCTGGTGGTGCTGAAGCCTTCGCAGGTCGTTTGGGTAAAGGCGTGGGCCTGCTGGGGCAATACCGCAAATACGGAAGCCTGGCCGGTGATGGCATCAATGCGGTAAATGGTTCCTGCGGCTTCCACGCTCTCCGGCCCGCCCCCTGAGGTCGCCATAGCGCACGACGGCCGGATAGAAAAAGTAATCGGAGGAAAAGTTGGAGCTGGCGCTGAGATAGATGCTGCCGCTATCGTCTATGGTGATGCCAAAGACGTTGCCGATTTGGGTAACGTGCCAGGAGGGGTGGTGATACATGGCTTGCTGGGTGGTCATATCTACTCTGCCGGCAGCGGGCAGGGCGCCATTGAGGTCTATCAGGCCAAAGGTGTAGCGCTCCGAAGCGGGCAGGTCTGTAACTGTGCCGCAGGTAACGGCTGCTATGCCTTTGGTGAGGATGCCTCCGCAGATGGAGTCGGGTTCCCAGGGCAAATCGGCGGGCGGTTGGGCACTGAGCCTGAGGGTGAAGAAGGCGATTAGCACAAAGACATGGAAAGAGTGAACTGTGCAGTGTTTCATTGATTTCGGTATTTGGGTTGTGAATCCTGTGTGTGTCATATGCCTTTGGGGAAGGCTCCGCTAAAATAACCTTTATTTTTGCCATGGAAAGTGAGAAAATTGGAAATGTCAAGAGATGGCAAAAGGAAATGAGGGATTTGCCTTTTTTGTGCAAAAATGGGCTGTGTCGTTGTTGGAATGGTTCGGGTTCTTTTAGCATTTGGCGAAAGCCAAAAGAGACCGTAGCTTTGTAGCATGAGATATGCGATACTTTTATTGGCGGTTTTTTTGTGGTCCTGCAAGCCGCAGCCCGATGATTTTTTGCCCGATGAGCAGAGCGATTATTTTCCCCTGGCGATCGGGCAGGAGCGGATTTATGAGGTGGATTCCATTGTCTTTGATTTGAACGCGGCCCAGCGGGTGGATACGGCGCACTTTTTTTGGAAGGAGGTCGTCAGCGACACTTTCCGCGATGCTTCGGAGGCGCTTTGGTACAATGTGGAGCGCTATCGCCGCGATGCCGACACCCTGCCCTGGGTTTTTGTGCAGCAAATGGCCGCTTCGCAAAGCGAGGGCCGTGCCCTCTGGCAGGAGGACAATTTGCGCTTTATCAAATTGGTCTTTCCCTTTGATGAATTCACCTTTTGGGACGGCAACGCTTACATCCCCCAGGGCGTGGATATCGTGGTAGGAGGGGAGACGCTGGAGGCTTTCGACAATTGGAGCTACCGCATCGAGGCCTTAATGGAAACCGATACTGTGCAAAGCCGCATTTACGAACAGGTCGTTCGCGTGCGCGAAGCTGCCGAGGAGAACCTCATCAGCCTGAGGCAGGCGCAGAGTCGTTATGCCCGCGGCATCGGCCTTATCCGGCGCGAGTGGACCATACTCGATACCCAGCAATTGGACGAGAGCATTCCCTGGGAGGAGAAGGCCGAAAAGGGCTTTATCCTGCATCAGTGGTTGATTGACACCAACTTTTGAGCCATGAGGATGCTGCGCGAGGAAGACCTGGTCGAAATCGGCCAAACGGGCAAAACCTATGGCCGCGAAGGGGCTCTGAAACTGAAAGTGGAGGAGTTTTACCTGCCGTACCTGCTGCAGGCCCGTTTTGCTTTTGTGAAACTCGATGGCGGTTTCGTCCCCTACGCCATAGAGTGGATTGAGTTGACTGAGCCACCCCGCCTCAAGCTGGCGGTTTTCAACAGCCCGGAAGAAGCGTTGCGCCTCGTCGCCCGCCCACTGGCCTTGTTGCGAAAAGACGTGCCCCTTACAGCCCTGCCCTCTGCCGGCCTGCGCTACGGCTTCCTCAAGGATTTTGAACTGCACGGCAAGCGCGAGGGAACCATAGGCCTCATTGCCGAAGTGCGCAAATACCCCGAGCAGGAAATGGCCGTCCTCCTCAGAGGAAAAGGCCGGGAAGAACTGCTCATTCCCCTGCACGAACAGCTCATTGTAGAAATTGACAAGCCCAATCGGAAGGTGCTTATGGATTTGCCGGAGGGGCTTGTTTCAAATGATTCTCCAAAAAGCCCATGACGACGATCAGGCCAATGTCAAATTGGGCGTTGTTGTTGATGACGAGATCGGCTTTTTCCTTGTAGGGTTGGATGTAGCTTTCGAAGGTAGGGAGTACGTGGTTTTCGTAGCGGTAGAGCACGTCTTCGAGGGGGTAGTTGCGTTCGATGCGGTCGCGTTTGATGCGCCGGATGAGTTTGATGTTTTCTTTGGCGTGCAGGAAGATGCGCAGGTCGAGCAGTTCGTTGACTTCGGGGTAGTGGAAGACGAAGAGGCCTTCGATGATGAGGATGGGGGCGGGTTTGAAGGTGAGTTCTTTGGCAGTGGCTTTGTCGTTGTTAAAGGTGTATTCCATGCGTTTGACGGTTTGGCCGTCAATGAGTTTTTGGATGTCTTTGGCGAAAGCCTCGCGATCAATGGCGCTTGGGAGGTCGAAGTTGACGATGCCTTCTTCATCGCGTACTTGTTCTTCTATGGGGCGGTAATATTCGTCTTGCGAGAGTACGCAGACGGAGCCTTCGGGCAGCCCTTCGCGTATTTTGCGAATGAAAGTGGTTTTGCCGGAGCCGCTGCCTCCTGTAATGCCAATGACTAAGGGGTTTTTCATGTGCCGTTTGATATCCGGCCTCAAAAGTAGAAATTTCTTTACTTTTGGACGATTTTTTTCTTTATGCCTGAGCTGTAAAGAGTTTGGGTTGCTTGCAAAATTTTGTACGGATGGAATTTCTTCACAGTCTTGGAAGGGGTGTTTTGGGCATGGCGTCCCTGGTGGGCATAGCCTATTTGCTGAGCAATGACCGCAGCCGCATCAATTGGCGTCTCGTCGGTACCGGCATTTTGATGCAGGTCGTTTTGGCGATGGCCATTTTGCAGGTTCCTTTTGTGCGGGATGTCTTTGATGCCATTGCGCGCTTTTTCGTGGTGGTGCTGGACTTCACCAATGCGGGAGCCAGCTTTTTATTTGGCAGCTGGCCGGATGTGGCGCAGATAGAGAATGGCGTAACGGGCGAGGCTCACACCATTGGTTTTGTCTTTGCTTTTAAGGTGTTGCCGACCATCGTTTTCTTTTCGGCCATTACGGCGGTTTTGTACTATCTGGGCATCTTGCAGCTCATCATCAAGGGCTTTGCCTGGGTGATGACTCGCAGCATGAAACTCACCGGTGCGGAGAGCCTGGCGGCGGCAGCCAACGTCTTTATCGGCCAGACGGAGGCGCCGCTGGTGATACGGCCTTATCTGGAGGGCATGTCGCGCTCTGAGATCATGTGCCTGATGACGGGGGGCATGGCCACCATTGCCGGCAGCGTTTTTGCAGCTTATGTGGGTTTTTTGGGCGGCGATGATCCCGTGCAGCGCCAGCTCTTTGCCACCCACCTGCTGACGGCTTCCATCATTTCAGCTCCGGCGGCCATTGTGGCGGCCAAGATGCTGTATCCGGAAAAGCGGGATGTAACGCTGGAGGAGCAAAAGTTGGACATCCCCCGTCAGCAGGCCGGCAGCAACCTCCTGGATGCCATTTCCCGCGGCACCGGTGACGGCCTGAAGCTGGCTGTCAATGTGGGTGTGATGTTGCTGGTCTTTCTCGCTTTTGTCGCTATGCTCAACTACTTCCTTCAGGACATGCTGGGTGAGTGGACGGGCTGGAATGAGATGGTGGTAAAAGCCACAGACGGCCGTTTTACGGGTTTCAATTTGCAATATCTGTTGGGCCTGCTCTTTGCGCCTTTTGCCTGGCTGCTGGGAACGCCCAATCAGGATGTTTTGTTGATGGGGCAGTTGCTGGGTGTTAAGACCACGCTCAACGAGTTTATCGCTTATGCCCAGCTCAATGAGCTTAAGGATCAGCTTTCGCCAAAATCAGTCATCATAGCCACCTATGCCCTTTGCGGTTTTGCGAATTTCGGTTCTATTGGCATCCAAATCGGCGGCATCAGCGCGCTGGCGCCCAATCAGCGGCAGGCTCTGACGGAATTGGGCATCAAGGCCCTGATAGGCGGCACCATTGCGGCATTTATGACGGCAGCCATTGCCGGAGTACTCGTCTGAGATTGCCCTGAACGTTTGCGAACGAAAGCGCTATGAAAAAGTATTTGTGGCTGGCGTTGCTGCTGTTTTTGGCTTTGTTGCTCGGGCGGGCCGGCATGCCCGGCTGGCATGAAGGCCCTGAGCAATATCTGGTAGATACGGCTCTTTCCGGCTACCGCTTTTCCTCGGTTTTAAAGGCCTTTGGCGAAAGCTCAGAGGCCTTGCTCGGTAAGTCTCCCTGGGCTTTTCGCTTTCCCATGCTTTTGCTGGCGATGGGTTTGCTGCTGTTGTTGTCCGAGTTTGGTCGGGTACTGTTTGGCGAAAGCCGGAAAAATCTCCAGCTGGCTGTTTTCATGTCTTCGGTCTGGGTGCTTTTTGCCTTTTCGCAGGTGGGAGGTGATGCCTGGCTGTTGGCTGCTTTGGCGGGATACAGCTTGACAACAGTTCTTTATCTGAAAAGGCCGGGCGTCTCTATCGCGGCTGCTAATATTTTGTTTTTGTGTTTGGCTTTGTGGATTGCCTGGTTGCCGGCGCTTTTGGGCAGCATGGCATTTTGGCTGGTGTTGCGTTTTTTTCACCCTTTCGGGAAACGCCTGAGCGGTCTGTACTCCTGGTTGTTTTGGTTGTCGGCTTTGTTTGCCGGCGTTTCGGGTTATTTGCTTTATGAGCCGGAGCTTTTCCTGATGGCTTTTCCGCAAGGAGGGCAGTGGGCGGAGCTTTCTTCCGGCCTTAGCGCTTTTACGGGTTGGGTGGAGATGAAGCCCGGCGTGTATTTGCTGTTGCAGGTGTTAGCACTTTTGCCCTGGCTGGATTTTCTTGCGGCGGGCTTGTACGAGATGGCATTGAATTTGCGGAAGCGGGAGGAGATGTCTTTGCTCGCTGCGGCTTTTTTGTTGGGAGGTTTGTTTTCCTTCTCGCTTTTGCCACAGTGGGCC
>WGBN01000427.1 GCA_015494245.1 Saprospiraceae bacterium
AAAATTCAGCGCTTATCCAATACCCTTTTTATTTTTTGTCAACTTAGGCTTGATTGCAAAGTTGCATAAAATAAATGACACCATCTGACAATTGAACCGTCCTTAAAACCCGCGGGAACCCGCACAATCCGCGTCATCCGCGTTCTATCATGTCACTATTGACGGTAGGCAACAATGCCGTAATAGAACGCGGATTTTCGCGGGTGCAGCGGATTTTCGCGGGTTTAAGCTGATTCAACTTGATAGCTTGGTTTCTGATGGAGACAGATAGCCAAAAACTTAATGAACCATTGTTTGTTTCAATGGTTCACTAAGAATATTGGACCACTCTACAGCCGTTCTATCGGGCAGCTCATGCAGTGCGTACCTCCCCTTCCGCGCGAAAGCTCTGAGGAGGGCAGAGTGATGATGGCTCGCTCCAAAGCTTCTGCCTTGAGCTTGCCTTTTTCGACCTGCCCGAGGAAGTCTGCTGCCGGCAGAATCTGATACCCAAAATCCTCAAAAGTCTTCTCCGTATAGGGGTTGCGATCGTACGAGAGGGCCACACCCGGCTTCACGGCCAGCAGGTTGCCCGCATCGGTCCATTGCTCGCGCTCCTGGTAGGGGCTCACTCCTCCCCCTACCGGAATGAACTCCATGTGCGGGTTGATCTCGTTGAGGAAGAAATCCCTGATGCTGGGGTAATAGCGCAGCGTCCCGTTGCTGCGTCTGACTTCCACATTGGAGCCCAGACCATCCATCACAATGGGCTTATAAGCGACCAGGTGCTCGGCGGAGATGTGGGTAAAAAGCGTATCAATATGCATAAAAGTGCGGTCCATGGGGATGTTGATGCGCACCACATTTTTAACCACATCCCGCTTAAAGAGCTCTTCGGTGAGCAACTCTATGGCATGAGCCGTAGTGCGCTCGCCACAGCCGATGAGCAAATAGTCGCTGTTGATGATCATCATGTCGCCCCCTTCCATGGAAACCCGCTCACCTCTTCGGGAGGGCGGGAAGCGGTCCACATCGTTCAGGTTGATCAGGCGGCCGCTTTCTTTGACTTCCTTAAAAAGAGGGTTGGACCAGAAAATAAATCGGGTCAGAAAGTTTTCCCGTGCACGGGCTTCTTTGGCAGCTTTCGTAATGACAATATGGTCATTCACTGCCACGGCGATGTCGCGCGTAAAAATGAAATTGGGAATGGGGTCAAAAAAATAGCGGTCTTCCTCAGCCCAATAGCCCGAAATCAAGACCTCTGCCAAGGTCCCGGGCTGCATTTGCCGAAAGGCATCTCCACAGCTCTTGGGCAACTCTTCGTACTCGAGAATGCGCTCTATCACCCAGGAGCTGTACTCTTCATCGGCTGCCAAAGCGCCGGTCAGCAAATCCCGCGTTTCGAGGAGGTTTTCCTCTCCCACAAAGGCCTGTAAAACGCGGCGATAAGTATCGTATTCCTGCTGCATCAACGGCAGATGTACAATGTCATCAAAGAGCAATTCCTCAGCCCGCTTGGGCGAAATGCGCATGATGCCCTCATCGGGAGCATGAATGATCAATCGCTTGAGGGCACCTATCTCGGAATAGACGTGGATGTTCTGGGGCATGTTCAGAGTACTTTTTCGATTTCGTAAATGGAGTTGATCTTGCCCGCAAAGATGCAGTAAAAAGACGGATTTTCCCGCAAGCTGAGAATTTCCGTAGGGCGGCCGTCATCTATGAAATTGGCTTGCAGCTTGGATTTGATGGTGAAAAGCGAAAAGTAATGCTGCCAACTGCCGGAATGTTTGAAGTAACGCTTCATTTGCAAAGCCATTTTCTCGTAATTTGAGGCCGGCTGCGCTGAGCAGGCATTGCAGTCATCCGGCCGTTCGGGCAGGCAGTGCGTTTGTTGCTGCTGGCAGGAAAAGCGCGGTTTCGCCTCATAAGATACGCGATGATGCGTATAAGCGACGGAAGAGAGCGAGTGCAGACCCGATTTGCCGAAAGGCATAATAGAACCAAAAGGGCCATCCATCACCGTCAAACCGATTTTGTCCAGGCCCGGCGCATACAACAGCGCTATCTCAGAAATCTCATGCATCAGAGGGATGGGGCTTACGCCAAATATGTGGTTGACGGCATTGCTGGCCGAGTAGGTGGCATTGAGCACGCCTCCCGCCTGCAACAGGAGTTGCTCATCTCCATGTTGAACCAACACCTTCCACACAGGAGCATCTGCTTCAACCCTAAGGGGCCAGGCTCCGGTGAACAGCTGAATGCGCTTTTCATCCGCCAGCCTGCGGCGATAATAAGCGCTGATGAGGGCCGGGTCAAAGGAAGGCTCCGTGGTGCGGTACAAGGCCTCAAGGCGTTCAAAACAGAAGAGCGGGTGCCGGGGCACAGGCTCACAATGCAAACTCAAATATTCGCAAAAACGCTCAAACTGGGCGGAATCCGTATAAGAGCCATAGCGATCTATGGCGTAATACTTTTCCAATTCGAAAAGAATAAAATCTTTATGCTCTTCGGCAAACCGCTGTTTGTAATCATTGGACATCAGGGCCGTGGCAATGCTGCGAGGATAGTGATAGCCCGAATGCAAACGCGCCTGATTAACCAGAGAGGCTTTGGTGAAAAGCCTGGCCTCTTTTTCCAACAATACAACTCCATACCCTTTTCCCGCCAGATAAAGCGCCGCATAACTACCAAACAGCCCTCCGCCAACAATTAAAAAATCACAGGAGATCGTTTTCATAGGCCCTCGCTTTTTTTCCATGCGAGCAGGGCCTCATAAATTTTGCGGTCGTGCTCGCGCTCTCTTCCCTGCCAAAAGCTGAGGCTGTGCTCCAATTGTGCCGTATTGGAGGCCCCCAGCAAAAGACCACTCAGACCGGGGAGAAAGGAAGCGTAAATCATGCCGAGCTCGTGGAAGGTAAAGTTTTGTCCGGGGAAGGCTTTCGCCAAATGCTGCTGAAGGGAATCCAGCTGCCTGCGAAATTTTTGAGGTTGGCCTCCCCTCGCCCTCAGCGTTTTCATTTGGCTTTCGCCAAATTTCAGCCCACCCGCCGTAATGCCGTAAGCGATGAAGCGGGCGCGGCCGTGAAAGGGCGCGTAATGGCCATAAGCCGATTGGAAGAGGTTGTGCTTGAGCTGCAGATAAGGACGAGAAAAATCATCGGCCCGGTCTTCCGGCAGGGAGACCTCCAGTTCAAACCAATGAGACGCATGGATGGCGGGATGCTCCAGGCCTGAAAAACCCGCTGCAAGACCCTCTGCTACAAGGCCTGCAGCCACCTCTAAACTTTTGGCGATGGCCTCCTCGTCCTTGCGCTTATCCCAATGCCACATCAGGCAGTGCAAATTGGAGCCGAATTTGTTGCGATAATAAGCCGCATTGAGCAAGAGGAAAGAGGGATTGAGCAAATGCTCCGGCCCGCCTGTGTTGTTGAGGCTGCCCACTTTCTGGCAAATTCTGAGGTCCCTGACGCCATGTGCCCTTATCCATTCCTGCAAAAGGTTCTCGGCCAGGCGAAAGTGCTTCGGCTGCTTGTCTATAGGGTAATTGGTAGCCGTATCCACATAGCGGAAACCGGCTGCATAAAAGGTGTCCAAAAGCTCAAAACAAACCTCCGGTGCTACGCGCCAACCCCAGAAAGCCGTGCCGAGATATACGTCTGACATGGGGCTAAAGATAAGACAGGATTTTGTATTCCATTGATTAAAAAAAGCTTATATTTGAAGCCTAAACCCAAACCGATTTATGGAGATGCCACCGGCCACCGGCTAAGCATCACCTTATGTCGGCACTTTTAACCACCTAAATCAATCCCCCATGTGTCGCTCACACCCCACTGCCCTCTTCCTTCTCGGCTTTTGCAGCCTACTCCTGCTTGGAATCTCAGCTCACAAACCCCTGAAAAACTCAGAGATCAAAGAACCCGCTATGGTTTTGATCCCCGGAGGAGCTTTTAAAATGGGCTCCAACGACAGCCCTGACAGCAAGCCCATACACAAAGTCTTTGTGCGGGCTTTTTACCTCGCCACCAAAGAAGTGACCAATGCCGAATTTGTGGAATTTTTAAATAGCATACAGACGGAAATTCGCAATGGGGAAGACGTCTTTTTTAAAGGCCAACAAATTTACGACTTGATTTGCGACGGCTTTTGCAGCGATTGGGAAGCAGAGATTTATCTGCAAGACGGGCGCTTCAAAGTACGCACAGGCCAGGAGCACCACCCCGTAACCCTGGTGAGCTGGTATGGCGCCACAGCTTACGCCAAATGGCTGTCTAAACGAACCGGCAAGCCCTACCGCCTGCCCACCGAAGAAGAATGGGAGTACGCCGCCGGCGGAGGCAGTGCCCACCAAAAATGGGCCGGCACCAACAACTCCGGCAAAAAACTGAGCCAATACGCCAACCTTTGCGACCAGGCCTGTGCCGTCAAAAACTGGCGCTATCAAATCCTCAACGACGGCTATGCCTATACAGCACCCGTAGGCAGCTTCAAACCCAATAAATTTGGCCTCTACGACATGACCGGTAATGCCCATGAATGGTGCAACAGCAGGTATTACGGGTCTTACATCATACCGGACCACCCCTCCCAAAAGCCCGAAGACATCAGCTATGTCTTTCGGGGAGGCAGCTGGATCAACAAGCCCACGGATGTGCTGACCAGCTCCCGTTTTTCTGCCGAACCGGAGTACTGCACCACTGTCGTGGGCTTCCGTTTGGCGAAAAACAAATAAAAAACTATCTTTGCCCCGCTTTACCTGTTTTCACTCCCCCCCAGGTGTATCAACACCTATAGATAAAGCACTCAATTCAGAGGGGGAATTCTGACAGAACTTACGTACTCAACAACCGACCAGAGAAACATTGTCAGGCCGCAAAGAAGGGTTTTGCTCCAAGCCCTTTGCTTTATACCCTACCCGATAAATGAATTTATCAGGTAAGGAAAGGGGATTTTGGAGCCGTGAAAAATTGGAAGATATGGAAACTTTAATGCAGGCCGTTTCAAACGGTACTAAAAGACTATTCTGGGCAGCCATTATTCAGCTCACTTTGCTACAAGCATTGTGGAACACAAACATAGAAGAAGACTGCATGGTATTTTCGGAACCGGAAGTCGTTTTGATCCCTGAGGGGAAATTCATCATGGGCAATGACAAGGGGGCATCGGTCGAAGCTCCTGCCCATCAGGTTGCCGTAAGGAGCTTCTACATAGCCAAATACGAGGTCAGCAATGCCGAGTTCGTCACTTTCTTAAATGCTGAAAAAGAGCACCTGAACGTTACCGAAAAGGGTGAAATCTTTTACAACGACCTCAAAATTGCCAGCCTGAAATGCGAACACGCCTGCATGGGTTGGGAACCGGAAATCCTGTATAAGGACGGGCGCTTTGAAGTCGCTGAAGGCAAAAAATCCTACCCCGTAGTTCTGGTCTCCTGGTTTGGAGCACAGAAGTACGCCGATTGGCTGGCCCGCGTGAGCGGCCGCCCCTATCGCCTGCCCACCGAAGAAGAATGGGAATACGCTGCCGGCGAAGGCAAACGCCACCTCAAATGGGCCGGCGTATCCAAGGTAGGCCGCTTGAGCGAATACGCCAATCTCTGCGACGATGGATGCATGGTTAAAGAATGGCGGTACAAAAATTTACACGACGGCTTCCCCGGCAGAGCGCCGGTAGGCAGCTTTAAGCCCAATGGTTTTGGCATCTACGACATGACCGGCAACGTATCCGAGTGGTGTGGAGAATCCTTTTATGTCTATACCACCCAAAAGGAAGGCGCACTGACCATCCCCGACCCTTATCAGCACACCATCAGAGGGGGGAGCTGGTTAAACTCTCCCAAAGGCGCTACCACCACCGTGCGTTTTACCTCTCCGGCCGAGCAGTGCGATGTCTCCGTGGGCTTTCGCCTGGCGCGTTCCCTCAGCTCTCAAACGCCCGCCACCCTTACCAATGAGGTAGGCGGCACCGCCCATCAATCAGACTCCGGCTCGCTGTGATGCTCAGGATGAGCGCGGCGCCTGAAAAAAGCAAAACCGTTCTTTCGATAGAGCAACTCCAAATCGGGATGCTCCCGCTTTGCCAACTGCAGATGATCTGCCTTGACGATAAAAAACGCGTCCCGATCCAAAGGCCCCCTAAGTAAGTAGGATGGGTCTTTGGCTTCAGCCGGCCAATCTTCCGGAACGCGTCCGTAAAACCAATGAGCATAGCTTTTGTAGTACAGGGGGGCCAGGTAAACCTGCTTCCCTGCTTTGCTTTCGCAAAATTCTATGGCTGCCCGCTGGCTGTAATGCTCAATTTTGCCGGCAAAAAAGTACAGACCCAACTGCACAAACAGCGCCGTACCTCCAAACAAAGCAATGAGCGCTGCCCGCCAACGCGCTCTACGCGCCCAAACAATGCCCGCAAAAACCAAAACGCCAAAAAGCAAAGCCGGCAGATAATCCCACCAATTCCAGGCAACCACAGCCTGCATGGCCTCAACAGCAAAAAGATCGGAAGGGCTGAAACCAGCCAAAAACCAATCCATGTGCATGCCGGCATAAGGCAGCAACACGGCCCCGCCAAAAATGAACACAGCCAACACACTCAACAGCACCGTTTGCCAAAGCGGCAAAGCCTTCCGCGAACGCAAATAGCCATGTAAAACATAGGCCGCCAAAAAGGTGATGGGGAAGTAAGCAAGGGAAGAGTAGTGCACAATCTTGGACTTCACCATCGAAAACAACACCAAAACCACCCAAAACAAAGCCAGCATCCAGCGGCGAAAGTCTTCCGTCAGAAAAAACTTGTCGTCTTCGGAGAGCACCTCCATACGCCTGCCACCGCTGTTGATGCTGCAGCCCGCAGCCGAATGGTCTTTGTTGTGCCGAAAAGCGCTCAAGGCAAAAACAGAAGCCGGAAAACAGCCCAGCAACAAAACCACCAGGTGATAGCCCGGAAAGCCCCCATGCCCCGCATCCGGCGTGCTGAAAAGGCGGTACTGATATTTGATGAACTCCGTCGTCAGCCAAAAGCCGTGCAGAGCTATATCCACGAGAAACCAGGAAGCCGAAACCAGCACCGCCGCCACGCCAAAAACCGCCGTGCGCGGAATAGACAAACAGGGGCGCCGGCCTTTCCAGTACAAGACGTAAACCGTAAGAGTCAGCCCGGCAATCAGCCCGGCCACAGGCCCCTTCGTAAGCACCGCCAGCCCGAGCAGCACACCGCCCACTATCGCTTGTGCATTTGGCGAAAGCCGCCCCAAAACGCCCCCCACATAACCCGGCATCTGCTGCGAACGAAAGTACACCCAAAGGGAAGAAAAAATCCAAAAATTAAACCAGGGGTCTATGATGCCCGAGCGAAAGTAAAAATGAGGCAAAACAGAGCCCAGCCAGGCCAGTACCCACAGGCGGGCAAAAAGGCGGTCGCGCAGGCGCAGGCCCAAGTCGTAAACGAGCAGCAGCGTAACTATACCTGCCAGTGCATTCGGCAGCCTTGCGGCAAATGCATCCACGCCAAAGAGCGACATGCTCGCAGCCTGCAACCAAAAAAACAGCGGGGGCTTCTCCCAAAAAGGCTCAAAACCGATCTGCACCTGCAAAAACTTGCCACTGACCAACATCTCTCTTGCACATTCTGCAAAGTTGATCTCATCCCAGTCAAAAAGATGTACACCACCGAGATAAGGGATGAAGAGCAGAGCGCCGAGCAAGATGATCCAAAGGCGGTCGGAGCGCAGATAAGCGGAGAAAAATCCGGATGGCTTCATCGCGATGATGCTTTGTTGAGTTCAGAGCAGATGGGACACTCCTCCACTTTATGACCCCGGGCAGGGCATTTTTCCCGTCCGTAGTAAATGATTTGCAGATGGAGTTTATTCCAAAGGTCTTCCGGAAAGAGCTTTTTCAAATCCTCTTCCGTCTTCTTGACATTTTTGCCGTCACTCAAACCCCAACGGGCGGCAAGGCGATGGATGTGCGTATCCACAGGAAAGGCCGGATGGCCAAAGGCCTGCGACATGACTACGGACGCCGTCTTATGCCCCACACCCGGCAGGGATTCCAGCGCCTTCCAGTCTTCGGGGACTTTGCCATCGTATTTCTCTAACAGAATGCGGGAAAGCTCGTGTATGGCTTTGGCTTTGCGAGGCGCCAGGCCACAAGGCCGGATGATGTCTTCAATTTCACTCACCGACAGAGCCGCCATATCTCGCGGATTGTCGGCCCGTGCAAAGAGCTTAGGTGTGATTTGATTCACCCGCTTGTCCGTACACTGGGCCGAAAGCAAAACGGCAATCAAAAGCGTGTAGGGGTCCTTGTGCTCTAAAGGGATGGGCACTTCCGGATAAAACTCTTCCAATCTTTTGGCTACCAGGGCAGCCTTTTCTTTTTTTGTCATAATGCTACTGCTTCTTTTTACTGCACCGCCTTCACCCTTCTCACAAAGGCCTCGGCCGTGCCCTGATTGACGGGTTGTACTTCGTAGAACTCGCCATCGGGCATTTTGAAGCGGCGCTCTTTGTCCTTCATGTTGATGACGTAGTCGTTGAACTTGGTGTTGTTGGACACCACATTCATAATGCCTTGCTTGTAGCCGAAGAAATAGTAAAACCCTCCGGGCGATTTCAGGTAAACGTACATTCTGTCGTCGTCGTTGGTGGGCATTTTGATTTCGATGTAGGCCGTAAGCTCCGTGCTGATCAGTTCGCCATTGATGCTGATGAGGGGGAGGATGCTTTTGGAAGAGACGAAGGACTGATAGTCGGGGTCCCACTTCATGGGCACTTTGCCAAAGAGCAGGGTGTGTTTGTTTACCTTTTTCGTCAGGGTAAAGTTGTTGAGGGCGAGTTGCTCTATGGCCTGAGCGACTTCCTTGTCTTCGAGCGGAAACAGCTCTGCCAGGCCCTTGCGGTAAAAAGTAAGGTCTTTGGCATAGAGCACGGAGCTGCCGAAAGCCCCGGCCTTGAGGTCGTTCAAAAGCATTTTGGCCATTTCCTCTGGCATGGGGAAGTCCATGGCCAGCATCAGCTCGGCGGTCAATTCGGCGGAGACGGGGCCACCTATGAGGGAGTCGGCAGAGACCTGCACGTTGGTGCGGGCCTTGCCCGCAGCCTCTACAGAGACGTAGTTGAGGTGTTGCCCCAGCTCAAATTTGCCTTCGGCATCTATGCGGCCGTTGCTGTTGTTATAGATCAGCAAGTTGCCCTTGTAAGCGCCCTGATCATACACCTTAACCGAATCGCCAAAGAGGAAGCGGTCCAGACCCGGGTCGTATTGAATCAAACCCTTTACCGGCAAGATGGGGCGGTCTTTGCGGAAATACAAGGGAGCCATCACGCGGGGATAGATGCGGGCCGTTTCTTTGCTGAGGAAGAGGCCGGTAGCCAGAGGGTCGCCATCAAAATTTTTGGGCTTGTTGTAGCTGATGGCCAGGTCGGAGCGATCGCCGTCGAAATTTACTGAAAACCATTGCCTCGTAGGCAGCTTGTCGGCCTCAAAACGGGCAAAGCCCTCAAAGTGCAACTCCTTAGAATCGGAAGAGAGGCTGATGGTGCCCTGGAAGAGGGTTTTGTCATCTATGTAAAAGTGGTCTTCTTCCTTTACCTCTCCCCTGCCCCGCGTAGCGACGCGCTTTTTATGGCGGGCCCCCTTGCCTACGCGGGTACCGCGTATATCGGAAAACAAAATCTCCTGTTGATGATTGCCCACATTGTACTCGTAATATCCGCTGGCCCAATAATCCTTCTTGCCCGAGATGAGCACCTTGGCACGGTTGATGGTGTGAAATTTGGTGGTGGTATCGGCTACGATGCGGGTGTTGTACAAAGTGTCCATAATCCCCCCCTCGTGGATGGTTACATTGCCATCGTCGAGATAGATGTAGGCATCGGCGCTTTGGATGCGCTCCACACCCTCTATGCCGAGGATGTTGGTCTGCAAATCGTAATTGGCCCGCAAGCCGTAAAAATGCAGGGAATCGCTGCCGGGGAAATTGGCATAAAACAAGCTTTTGCCGGGCTCGCGGGGGGCAAAAGAAATGGTACCCTTCTCCATATCCCAGGTAAACTTCTTGATGGAGATTTCATAGCTGTTGAAGGGCAGGGATACAATGGGAAATTCATCATTGCCCCCAAAAACGGCGAGCTGATCGTCGAAATTCACATCGGCAGTTACGTTGCTGGTTTTCAGGGCCAGCTCCTGGCTGTCAAAGGCCCAGATGCTGAGGTGGGAAGTGTCGGCCGACACACTGGCAGCGCCAAAAGAAAAGAGGGGTGATTTCATTTTGGCCTTTTCCCAGATAAACTCCCCTTTGCCCTTCAGGCCGCCGGGCGTGAGCACCAGCGTTCCGTGCAGCTGGCGGTCTTCCTGGCTAAACAACTCAAAGGGTTTTTCCTTAGAGCGGATGTAGAGGCTGTCCTGCAGCGGCTTCCAATGGATGGATACCTCTTCGCCATAAGCTGCGGGTACGGGAGGCGTTCCGCTTCTGTCTTCTTCCAGGGCAAATTCACGGGCCGTGCTCGTCATCTCGTGAGGGCGGAAGGCGAAGTCTTCGGAGCGGATGGTGGCGCCGAGGTAAGTCAGCGAGCCGTCGCCGAGAAGCCCCTGGTTGCTGAGCGAGATGCTGCCTTTGTAGCGCCCCTTCCCGCCGTAAATGCCGTATCCTTCCGCCGGGGTTTCGTGCAGAAAGCCCAAAGACATGTCCTTTTGCAGACTCAGGCGCTCGTCTATATCCTGGAAGATGCCGGCAGAAACCAAAGTGCCTGTAAAGTCCAAATCACCCGCTTCAAGGGCGCTGAGATGGTCCAGGCCAAAGCTGTTGATGCGGAAGTAAAAAGAATCCCGCTTATAGGCGCGATGAAAAGTAGAATCCCGCTCAAAGTACAAGTAAGCATCGCCTTTGGACTGAAAGGAAGGGAAAATGCCAATGTCTTCCTTACCCGATTTGTTGGCGGGCGCATCTATCAACAGTACACCTTCCAGATTTTCTATGCGGGAGCCGATGGCAAAGGCTTTGGGGTTTCCTTTCTCATCCATCTCGCCATTGGGCAGATAGATGTCCATAAACTCTATGGAGTCGCTTTGCATTTGGAAGCGTTCGTAATCGAACTGAAAATCCTTGCCAAAGAATTCCAGCCTTCCGGCAAATACATGACCGTTGAAGCTCATATCGCGGTCATAGCGCAAGACCACCTCCTTTTTGTCCGGAATCACCGCCACGCGCCGGGGTTGGCTAAAGCGGACGTGCTTAACACCAAAGATACGGATGTCGCCCGTGTTCAGGTTGCAGACGGCATTGGTACCCCGCTTTTTGGAGACGATGCGCAGCAGGTCAAAATCTTCTTTGCCCGCCGCAGCATCGGCATAGTGAAAGATTTTGTCTTTCACTTCCACTTCCTGCCGTTCGGGTATGTAGTGGATGAAGCCCTTGGCTTCCAGCTCGTAGAGCAGGGTGAGGATGTTTTCTACCGTAAAGTTGGGGCTCATCTGGTTGGCCAGATAGTTGGCATCCAGCACACGGGAGTCCAGCTCCTGAGAAGTCAGTTTGATAACGGCGATGGGATTGTAAGAAGCGATGTTTTGAATGCGGAAGTATTCGCCTTTGTCGAAAAAATCCAAAGACTCAAAAACGACTTCATCGCTGTTTCGGCCCAGGGTGCTGCGTTCGCCTACGGTCAGCGAATCGCTTTGGAAATAGACTTTGAGGTCGTTGGCATCCAGGCTTACCTGATGCCCTGACAGAAAGAAGGCATTGCGCCCCGTAGCGAGCTCCCCCCGCTGGATACTCATGGTATTGTCTTTGATGTTGAAGCGCAGGTTGACCGAGGGGTGATAGATGGAGTCTTGCCGGCCGTAGAAGATAGATATGCGGGCATTTTCAGCAGAAATCTGCTCTTCGCGGCGGATGGCGAAGGATTCTCCCTCGGCGCGAAAGCGCAGGCGGCCCTGCTCGTCAAAAAAGCGAAATTCGGCTTTGCTGTCGGCGCTGCCGAAGCCATATACGGTAGCTCCTTTGAGGCGCAAACCGCCCCGAAAGCGAATGCCCTGCCCCAGGTCTTTGATGGTGAGGTCCTGGTCGTAAGAGGTGAAGCGCGGAAAAGAAGCCGAGGCGCCGGCCTTGCTCACCTTGTCTTCAAATTTGCCGGGGATGCTCTTTGCCCCCAAAAAGAGGGGGTAGTGCAAAGTGGCATGCTCGGCCTGATACAAGCCTTTGCGCAGGTCAATTTCATAAGCGTCCAGGGC
>WGBN01000428.1 GCA_015494245.1 Saprospiraceae bacterium
GAGTCCGGATATTGTAGAAGAGCTGATGGAGATGGTGGAGTTGACAGAGCTACAGGACCGTAAGCCGCATTTGCTGTCGGGCGGGCAGCAGCAGCGGGTGGCTTTGGCGAGGGCCCTGGTGCAGCGGCCGCCTTTGTTGATGTTGGATGAGCCGCTGTCTGCTCTGGATTATGAGATGAGGCTGAAGTTGCAGGCTTATTTGCTCAGGCTTCACCGTCAATACGGTCTGACGACGCTGCTGGTCAGCCATGACCTGCCCGAGGTGATGAAGATGGCCGAGCGGGTGCTGGTATTGGAAGGAGGGAAGGTGGTGCGCGAGGGCAAACCACGGGATGTTTTGAATATTGCTGTCTAAAACTATACGCATGAAAGCAAAATCATTGGAAGATGTTCAGAAGTTGCTGCAAGAGCAGGGCTATATCAGCGAGCGGGCCATTGCCATGTCGGTGTTTTTGGCCATGAAGCTGTCGAAACCCTTGTTGATTGAAGGGCCTGCCGGTGTGGGGAAAACCGAAGTGGCCAAGGTTATGGCCAGAGCTTTGGACACTGATTTAATTCGCTTGCAATGCTATGAAGGCCTCGACAGTACCCATGCTTTATACGAGTGGAATTATCAGCATCAATTGCTCTTTTTAAAAATGCAGGAAGGCGAAAAACGCAGTCCGGAGTCATTGGAGGAAACCATCTTTTCTGAGAGGTTTTTGTTGAAGCGACCCATCCTGCAAGCCATCACCCATCATCGCGATCCGGTTTTGCTCATTGACGAGATAGACCGCGCGGACGAGGAGTTTGAGAGTTTTTTGTTGGAGGTTTTGTCCGATTGGCAGGTTACCATACCTGAAACGGGTACGATCAAGGCGAGCAGCCGTCCTCAGGTCATTTTGACGGGCAACCGGACGCGGGAGCTTTCGGAGGCTTTGCGCCGGCGGTGTTTGTACTTGTGGATTGATTATCCGGAATTTGAGAAAGAGCTGGCCATTGTGAAGACCAGGGTACCGGAGATAGACGAGCGTTTGGCGCAGCAGGTGTGTTCTTTTATGCAGGCCTTGCGGCAAATGAAGTTGGAGAAAGTGCCGGGAGTTGCAGAGACCATAGATTGGGCGCGGGCTCTGGCGGCCATGCACTTGACGCATTTGGATGAAGAGCTGGTGGCGGATACGCTGGGCATCGTCCTGAAAGACTGGCAGGACATGCGTCACACGCAGGATTCTTTGTCGGACTTGTTGGAGAAGACGGGGGTGAGGTCGAAGTTGATGTAAGGGCAGATGCAGAGAGACGCTCCCGCAAGGCGGGGAACGTCTCTGCATATGGGTGTTCTCAGGCCAGCGCTTTTCGGGTAAGCACTTTGGCCAGGTGTGCGCGGTATTCGGCGCTGGCGAAGTGGTCATCCAGCATGTCAACGCCCTCTGCGGCCAGTTCGGCGGCATCGGGGCCTTTTTCAGCATAGGCATTTTCTACGGCTGTGGCGCGATAGGGCGTATCGGAGGCTCCGGTAATTCCCACGCGCACGTCTTGGCCGTTTTTCACGACGGCGACGCCTACGATGGCGAAGCGCGAAGCGGGTTGGAAGAACTTTTCGTACTTACCGTTGCTGCCTTTAGGGATGTAGATGGTTGTGATGACTTCATCTTCGCTGAGGGCTGTGGTGTACATGCCCTGGAAGAAGTCAGTTGCATTGATTTTTCGCTTTCCGTTTTTCCCTTGCACTTCGATGACTGCGTTGGCAGCGAGCAGGGCAGCGGGGTAGTCGGCAGCGGGGTCGGCGTGGGCGATGCTTCCGCCGATGGTGCCGCGGTTGCGCACTTGCAGGTCGCCGATGGTTTTGGCGGCCTGGCTCACTACATTGGCTTCGCGGGCGAGCAGCTCGGAAGAAGCTATCTGATGGTGGGTGCAATTGGCACCGATGGCGATTTCATTGCCGTTTTCGGAGATGTTTTTGAGCTCGGTCAGGTGGCCGATGTCAATGAGGATGCCGGGCCTGTTGAGGCGCAGTTTCATGGCAGGGATGAGGCTGTGCCCGCCGGCGAGGAGTTTGGCATCGTCTCCGTGTTTGTCTAACAAAGCGATGGCTTCGCTGAGGGAGCCTGCTTTTATATAATCGAATTTAGCCGGTATCATGTTGGGTTGTTTTTTTGGTGAAACAAAACTCTGTAAGCGCCCTTGCACAGATGCGTGCAGGGGAGGCAAAAGCCTTCGTCACGCTTTTGCGGCATGCATGGCTTCCCAGACTCTTGCCGGGGTGAGCGGCATGGGGATGTCGCGTATGCCGAGGTGCCAGAGGGCGTCCACTACGGCATTGACCACGGCGGGTGTAGAGCCTATGGTGCCGGCTTCGCCGGCCCCTTTGACGCCGAGGGGGTTGTGGGGGCATGGCGTGACGGTGCGGTCGGTTTCGATCATGGGCACATCATCGGCCCGAGGCATGGCGTAATCCATGTAAGAGCCTGAGATCATTTGGCCGTTTTCGTCGTACACCACGCCTTCGAGCAGGGCCTGCCCGATGCCTTGCACGACGCCTCCGTGCACTTGTCCGTCCACGATCATGGGGTTGATGACGTTGCCCACGTCGTCGCAGGTGATGAAGCGCTTGAGGGTAACTTTACCGGTGTCGGGGCAGACTTCCACGATGGCGATGTGGGCGCCGAAGGGGTAGGTAAAGTTGGCCGGATCGTAGAAGCTGGAGAAGTCCAGGCCGGGTTCCAGGCCTTCGGGGTAGTCGTGGGGGACGTAGGCCGTCAGGGCTACATCGCCGAAGGAGATGGACTTGTCGGTACCTTTGACGGTCCATTTGCCATCGGCATATTCGAGGTCTTCGACGGCGGCTTCGAGTTTGTGGGCGGCGATTTTAGCGCCTTTTTCGAGTACTTTTTCGATGCTTTTGACGATGGCGCTGCCGCCTACGGCGAGGCTTCGCGAGCCGTAAGTACCCATGCCGAAGGCCGATCTTTCGGAATCGCCATGGACGATTTCGACATCTTCGAGGGCGATGCCCAGTTTGTCGGCTACGATTTGGGCGAAGGTGGTTTCATGGCCTTGCCCGTGTGCGTGGGCGCCTGTATAGATGCTCACTTTTCCGGTGGGTTGTACGCGCACTTCGCCGGCTTCGTAGAGGCCTGCGCGGGCACCGAGGGCACCGACTACGGCTGAGGGTGCGATGCCACAGGCTTCGATGTAGGTAGAGATGCCGATGCCGAGCAGTTTGCCCTGTTTGCGGGCTTCTTCCTGTTCTTTGCGGAAGTCTTCGTAGCCGGCCATTTCCAGGGCGCGTTTTAAGACGGGGGCGTAGTTGCCGCTGTCGTATTGCAGCGCTACCTGGGTTTGGTATCCGGGTTGGTTGACGCCATCAAAGGGCGGGATGAAGTTTTTGAAGCGAATTTCTGCGGGGTCCATGCCCATTTCTTTGGCGCCGGTTTCGATGAGTCGTTCTAACAGATAGGTAGCTTCGGGGCGGCCTGCTCCGCGGTAAGCATCTACCGGCACGGTGTGGGTGAAAGGGGCTGTTACATCGAGGTGGATGAGGGGTGTGGTGTAGAGCCCCTGGAAGAGTGTGCCATGCAGGTAGGTGGGGATGGCGGGTGCGAAAGTAGAGAGATAGGCTCCCATAGCGCAATACTCATCGGCGAGGAGGGCGACGATTTTTCCTTCTTTATCGAAGCCCATTTTGGCTTTGACGACGTGGTCGCGCCCGTGGGCATCAGTG
>WGBN01000429.1 GCA_015494245.1 Saprospiraceae bacterium
GCGCAGGCCGAGGGGGCGGTAGAAGGTTTTGTCGGCATACTCATCTAAAGTCATGCCCGTAAGCCGGTGGATGGTTTCTGCCATGAGGTAGAGGCCGAGGTCGCTGTATTTGTATCCGGGTTGCGTTCGCAGGGGCGAAGTCAGGATTTTGTGCCAGATGCTGTCGCGATAACTGTCTAAGAGGTAGAGGTTGTTGGTTACTTTGATGTCGAAGGGAGGTTTCGGTCGGTGCCGGTAGTAGTTGGAGAGGGGTTGGTGATTTCGTTCGGAGACGGTTTCTTCGTAGAAGGGAATCCAGGGTTGCAGGCCGGCGCGGTGTCGCAGTACGTCTTCGACCACGAGGCAGGCTTTGTCTGTGGTATCGGTTTCGGGCAGGTAGCAGGCGAGGGTGTCGCTGAGGCGCAGTTTGCCCGTTTCGTACAGCTTCATCACCGAGAGGGTGGTAGCGGCCACTTTGGTAACGGAGGCCAGGTCAAAAATGTCGTCGGGCGCCATGGGTTGTCGCTTGGCATAGGTGTGGTAGCCGTAGGCTTTGCGAAAGACTACCCGCCCGTTGCGGGCTATCAGCACCACGCAGCCGGGGGTAGCGCCGCTGTCTATGGCGTGCATGGCGAGGGTGTCAATCTTGAGCAGTGTATAGGAGTCCATGCCTTCTTCTTCGGGCAGGCCATAGCTGAGACGCCAAAGTGAGGGGCGCTCTATACCCTGCCCGGCCTTCAGCCGGTTGCCCACGCTGACGGGCAGTTTTCCTGATACGCGGAAGGCTCCAAACAGTGCTTGTGCAGCTACGTCCTGTGCAAAGGGGTCGTCTTCATGGGCCAGCAGCAGGTAGGGGAAGTCTTCAAAGGAAGCCAGCACATAAGGCGTACCGAAGACGACCAGCACGACCTGCTTGTTTTGCGCAAGCAGCTTTTTCAAAAAGTCCACAGCTGAGGGCCTGAGGCCGAACCCTCTTGAAGCATAGGGGTTGAGCCCGTGCAGCCCCACGATGATGCGCCGGTAGGGTTTCAGCATGCGCAGGTAGCGTTTGGCCCGCGAGGAGGAGATGTCGGCGGGAAGCAGGAAGTCATCGGCATCTATGTAGCTGTGTATGCGCTGTTGGAATGGCGTGCGCGCTGAAGCGCCTATGCTCAGGCTGGCCGTTTTAATGCCGTCTGTTTTCCGGAAGGGGAGGGCGTTGTTGCGGTCGTTCACCCAGCAAAGGGCGTGTTGGTAGAGTTGATGTTTGAGTGCCTGAGCGCGGGGATTGTTGAGCTGACTGCGGAGGTTGGCGAGGTCTATGGGTTTGTAGTGTTGTAATCCCAGCCAGTATTTCAGGCGCAGGATGCGACGCACGCTTTCTTCGATGCGTTTGGGGCTGAGTTTGCCCTCTGCGAGGTAGCGGCGTATGGCGGCTTTGGCAGCGGGCACGTCTTCGGGCAAGAGCAACAGGTCGTTGCCGGCGAGCAGAGCCATGGCTTCGAGTTCGCCGGAGGGGAAGTATTTGGTTACGCCTTTCATACCCAGTCCGTCGGTAACGATGAGGCCCTGGTATTTCCATTGCTTTCGCAAAATGTCGTGCACGGCGCGGGGAGAGAGGGTTGTAGGCAGGTGAGGGGTGTTGTCGAGCGCAGGTACGTGCAGGTGCGCAATCATTACGCTGCCGAGTTGGCGTTGGCAGAGCTCGTGGAAGGGATACATCTCCACGCTGTCGAGGCGTTGGCGGTCGTGTGGAATGAGGGGCAGGTCTAAGTGAGAATCCACATCGGTATCTCCATGCCCGGGGAAGTGTTTGGCGCAAGCCAGTACTTTTTGGTCCTGCATGCCACGGGCGTAGAGGTAGCTGCGCGTCGTTACTTCGTAGCGGTCTTCGCCAAAAGAGCGCACATTGATGACCGGATTTTCGGGATTGTTGTTGATGTCGGCCACCGGAGCGAAGTTGATGTGCACGCCGAGCCGTCGCAGCTCGCGTCCGATTTCAGCGCCCATTTCGTAGATGAGGTCTCGTTCTTCGATGCTGCCGAGGGTGAGCTGTTTGGGAAAGCTGATGGCGTTTTCCTTCAGCCTCATGCCGAGGCCCCACTCGGCATCCATGGCGATCATGAGTGGCACTTTGCCCGAGAGCTCTTGGTAGTGGTTGGTAAGCAAGGCCTGCCGCTCCGGCGAGCCCTGGAAGAACAGAAGCCCGCCCACGTGCTCCTCGCGTATGAGCTTTTCCACTTCGCGCTGGTGCTCCGGTCCGAGATTGGAGTGTGCCCGCACCATGAAGAGTTGCCCCAGCCGCTCGTCTTCCGTCATCTTGGCATAGACCGAGTCCACCCAGGCATCGGCCAAAGGGTCAGGCTCCCAAAAGGCCTGTTGCCCGGGCGCTTGTGCGGACAATGCTGTAAGTCCCGCAAGCAAAAAAAGTGCCCACAAACTGAAATTTCTCTTCCTGCCTGCAGCCCAAAAACTGATGCATTTGGATAAATAAAACTGCCGGGAGCAGGCAGCTTGTAAACTCGGGTGTGCCGGGGTGGTCATAGGCGTTCGTGTAATTTCTATTGCAAAGAAAGGAAATTTTTGGTGGAAGCGGAGGAATTGGCGGAATCGGTGAAAGTGGCGGAATTGGAAAAGTAGTCTGCTGTCCCGCGATGCGCAGCGAGCGTAAAATCACATTAGACGCGCAGCGTCCACATTAGGCGCGCAGCGCCCACATTAGACGCGCAGCGTCCACATTTCCCTACCTTTGCAAGACTATTTCAACCAGATTGCAAGATGAAAGGAAACAAGATGAAAGGCAAGGTAGCCTTAATTACCGGTTCCAGTTATGGGATAGGGCGGGAGATTGCCCGTGAGTTGGCGAGCCGCGGCGCTCGCGTGGTGTTGAATGCCCGCAATGCACAGCGTTTGCAGCAGACGGCAATTGCATTTCGCGAAAGCGGGTTGGAGGCCGAGGCCATTGCAGCCGACGTAACGCGTCCGGAAGAGGCCGCGCGGCTGGTGCGCGAAACGCTGGAGCGCTTCGGTCGTCTGGACATCCTCGTCAGCAATGTGGGTACCAATTTATTTGGGGAATTTGCGGAAACAGAAGCTGAAGCCATGCGCCGCATTGTGGAGGTGAATTATCTCGCGGCCCTCTACGTCAGTCGCGAGGCCATTAAGGAATTGATGGCCCGCAAAGGAAGTCTGGTTTTCATCTCCAGTCTGGCAGGTCTGCACGGCTTACCTTATCTGAGCATTTACAGTTCCGCCAAAATGGCGCTGACGGCTCTGGCCCAGTCGCTGCGCATCGAAACACACGGCAGCGGTCTGCACCTCGGCATTGCCTACATCGGCGCTACCAAAGCAGACCCCGAAAAACGAGTGCTCAATGCCAAAGGCGAGTTGATCCGCCGCCCCGAGGGGGTCCTCAAATTGGAGCCCATACCCGAAGTGGCCCGCAAAGTCGTTCGCCAAATCGAGCGCCGGCAATACAAACTGGTACACACCCCCATTGGTAAGCTCAACGATTTCGCTTCGCGCTACTTCCCCGGCCTGGTCAGTTGGGCTCTGCGCCGCAACCTCCCCAAATTGCGCAAGCGCATGATTGAGGAGCATGTGTATGAGGAGTGAGGGGGTTGTCGGTTGGTGGGTGAATCGGGGGCTGGTGTATCGTTTATTGTGTATCGTGTATCGTTGTTGGGCGGGCTTTAGCCTGTCAATTGGTACAGCGGGCTTTAGCCCGCCTGCCCACTCAGGCTTTAGCCCGCC
>WGBN01000430.1 GCA_015494245.1 Saprospiraceae bacterium
AGATTAGCTTATCCTATGGCGCCGGCTCGGGAGATAGCCAATAGGGACGTGATAGAACGCGGATGACGCGGATGACGCGGGTTTTCGCGGATTTTTAAGTCAGTTCAACTTGACAATCTGTTTTCCAAAGGAGACAGGTCGCCAAAAACTTAATGAACCATTGCAGGCATAGAGGTACTTTTTAAGGAAGCCCTAATTACTAAATACATATTGTATCAGATTGGCCCCCATTTGCAGGGCGGCCAGCCGCTTTTCGGGTGGGTCTTTGTGTACTTCCGGAGATTCCCAGCCGTCGCCCAGGTCGCATTCGTAGGAGTAGAAACAGACCAGGCGTCCTTTCCAGAAAAGGCCAAAGCCCTGAGGTGGTTTGCCGTCGTGCTTGTGAATTTTGGGCAGGCCGTTGGGAAAGTCAAAGTGCTGGTGATAGATCGGATGGTCGAAAGGCACTTCCACGAATTCCAGTTCGGGGAAAACTTTTTTCATGGCGGGGCGCACGTAGGGGTCCATGCCGTAGTTGTCGTCTATGTGCAGGAAGCCGCCGGCGATGAGATAGGTGCGCAGGTTCAGCGCTTCGGATTCGGAGAAAACCACATTGCCGTGCCCCGTCATGTGGATGAAGGGGTAGTTGAATAAATCGGCATCGCCTACATAGACCTCTGCCTGGTCTTCGGCCAGTTGGGTGCCCAACTCCCGATTGCAAAAGCGCGCCAGGTTGGGGAGCGAAGTGGGATTGGCGTACCAGTCGCCGCCGCCTTTGTACTTCAGCAAGCCGAGTTGCAGGCTGGGTTTGTCTTTTTTTACCTCGGGGAAATGCGGGGAAAATCCAACCCAAACCATAGAGGATAAAAGCGCGATAATCAGCAACTTATGTGTTTTCATTGGATGTAGTGTTTACTTGCCTCCTGTTGAGCTGTGGCGAAGGTACGAATCTTATTACATAAAAAGGAAGTTTCCGTCCCAATGTTCAAAATAGGGCTTAGGCGGGCCGGCGATGAGCCAGAGCAGAGGGGTTTGGCCGGAGCTTACGGGACGGGGGCCGAGGCCGTCTGTGAAGATGAGCAAGGCATCGGGCCTTTTGTTTTCTGCCCAGCGGATGAGGGGGTCGTAGAGGGTGTTGCCACGGCCTGTCCAGCGGCGGGGTGGTGCTCCTTGCAGTTGGACGCATTGGCGAATGCGGTCGTCAAATTGGAGGAGGGTGATTTGAGCGCCACTGCTTTGAAGAGCTGTGAGCTCGCGCCAAAAGGCAGCCAGCATGTCTTCGGATATACTGGCGGAGGTGTCCACTGCAACAGCGAGGCGTTGGCGGCGACGCAGGCGCAGGCCCGGGGGCCGTCCGTAGCGTTTGGAGGGGCGGCGGTAGCTGTCTTCGAGGCGCGTGCGCCCGTTGCGGTGCAGGTATTGGCGCAGGAGGTTTTGCCAGGGCAGGGTGCTTTGTGCAGGGGAGAGGTGCCGCAATTCGAGCTCTTCGGCCAGGCTGTGCCAGTTGTTGTAGGTTTCGGTTTCGCGCAGTTTTTCCAGCCAGCTTTGCAAGGCGCGGCGGCGGTAGCGCTCTTGCCAGGCGGTTTGCGCCGGACTCAGCCTTTTGAGCAGAGGCAGGGGGTGAAATTCGGAGGGCCGGCTTTCCACTCCAAGGCCGTTCAACATTTGCCGAAAGGCAGAGGACAACAGGCTTTGGTGCGGCATGGCTGATGCTCCGGCGATGTCTGCAAAAAGCCAGCTGAGCAGGGCGGCGGGCAGGTCTTTGGGCGAGACGCGTTCTGCATTTTGCGGAAGCATAAAGGAGGGCGGGCGGAAACCCTCAAGATGCAATTGCGGGCCGCTTATCTGCGGGTCCGTTTTTCGCGAAAGCGCGCAGAAGAGTTCAGCAGTAGCGGGTTGTCTGAGCAACCAGCGATGGGCGATTTTTTCCGTTTCCTCAAAAAGGTGCTGCATTTTTTGAAAAGAGGTTTTTCATCTCAAAGATAAGCACTAACTTTGCTCAAGCCAAATGATTCCGGAGAAGGGGAACCAGAGGGCTTTTTCTTCAGAAAACGCAACAGGATTTCATGCAAGCAGGGCGTATCATCTTATCACCTCCCAAATTCGGACTTACGCTGGATCGCCTGTGTTGGCAATTGTTGGAGCGGCATGACCGACACAAAAATTGTTGCATGATAGGCATTCAGAGCAGGGGTGCTTTGTTGGCAGAGCAACTGTACGAGCGCTTGCAAAAACTGGAGCCTTCTTTTTCCTGGCCTTTCGGCAAATTAGACATTACCTTTTACAGAGATGATTTCAGGCAGCGCGAGACGCCTTTGGAGGCTCATACTACTGAGATGGATTTTCTGGTCGAAGGCCGGCGCGTCATTTTGGTGGATGATGTTTTGTACACGGGTCGCACGGTGCAGGCGGCTTTGATGGGTTTGCAGCACTACGGCCGCCCCGACCAGGTGGAATTGCTGGCCTTGGTGGACAGGCGTTTTAACCGGCATTTGCCGATACAGTGCGACTATACGGGTATTCAGGTGGATGCGCTGGAGGAGGCTTACGTGCGGGTGGACTGGGCTGAAAACGGTCGGGAAGGTATCATTCGATTATTTGCAAACAAAGCGGAAGCTGAAAAATAGATGGGAGAACAAAGCATACAGGCGCAGCATTTGTTGGGTATCCGAAACCTGTCGGCTGAGGATATAGGCCTGATCTTTGAAACGGCAGACCAATTTAAGGAGGTTTTGGCGCGTCCGATTAAGAAGGTGCCTTCTTTGCGGGACATTACCATTGCCAATGTGTTTTTTGAAAACTCTACCCGCACGCGCCTGTCTTTTGAGCTGGCTGAGAAGCGTTTGTCGGCCGATGTAATCAATTTTTCGGCTTCTTCCTCTTCAGTAAAGAAGGGCGAGACGCTGTTGGATACGGTGAACAACATTCTCGCCATGAAGGTAGATATGGTGGTTATGCGGCATCCTTCGCCCGGAGCGCCTCATTTTTTGGCCAGGCACATTGATGCTGCAGTGGTGAATGCCGGCGATGGTACGCATGAGCATCCCACGCAGGCTTTGTTGGATGCTTATTCCATACGCGAGAAGCTGGGCGATGTGGCCGGCAGGAAGGTTTTGATTTCGGGTGACATCATGCACTCGCGGGTGGCTTTGAGCAACATCCTGTGTTTGCGAAAGCTGGGCGCCGAAGTGGGCGTCTGTGGGCCGCCGACTTTGCTGCCGAAGTATGTCTCAGAACTGGGTGTGAAAGTCTGGTATGAGCTGAGGGAAGCGCTGGCTTGGTGTGATGTGATCAATGTGCTGCGCATACAGTTGGAGCGGCAGCATTTCAGGTATTTCCCTTCGTTGCGGGAATATTCCTTATATTACGGCCTCACCAAAACCCTTTTGGACAGCTTAGACAAGGAAATTGTCGTTATGCATCCGGGGCCCATCAATCGGGGTGTGGAGTTGAGCAGCGATGTGGCCGATTCGGGACAGTCCATCATACTTAAGCAAGTTGAAAACGGCCTGGCTATACGCATGGCCGTACTTTACTTATTGGCGATTCGCCGAACGGCGGCGAAGGCCGGATAAAACTTATTTTGTGATGGGGCCTTGTTATGTGCATGCCCCTTCTTCTCAACCGGAAATCGAAACATCCATGAAAGTACGTTACCTGTTCCTTCTGTTTTTTGGACTTTTTGCCCATTTTTTGCAGGCCCAAAAACCGGCCAATTGCGATTCTTACATCCAGGAGAGTAAGACGGTACGAGGCATTCGCTTTGTGAAGATGAAACCTCAAAAGATTGTTGTACGAGGTACTTACGAGTATAGTATGCAGCTGTTTGCAGATGATCGTGGCATCCAGGCAAAGGTCATTTCCAGAGGAGGCGAGCGTTTGAATCTGGACGATGAGGTGATTTTTGTAGATAAGTTGGGTGTGCGTCGCCGGTATCGCTTTGTGGAGCTGGGGGTCAACTCTAAGGATGGCGAGCAACCCGTTTACGAAAATATTTTGCGGCTGGATTTCTCAACAGTAGAGTGGATGGCAGGTACGCATCTGGCGACCATCTTTATCGTGAATAAGCGCAGCAGCCAGATGAAAAAATACAGCATCAATCCCAGCCGGCAGGAAGGGCTGTTGAACATGGCTTCTTGCTTTCTCAGCGTGATTGATCCGGGTAGTGTGGCTCAGGGAGAGACTTCCGAGATAGCGGAGGGGCAGTTGGGCAAAGAGACTTCTACATCCCGAAATGCCAGAATCTACGTCAGCGATGAGCTCAGTGACGAGCAGTTGAAGCAATTGCGTGCAGATTTGGAAGAATTGAAGGAAAGAACCCGCCGGCAGATAGAAGAAGAACGCGCCCGGGCTGACAAAGAGCTGCAGGCTATCCAGGAGGAAGTGGATCGCGCCCGCGAAGATGCCGAGCAGGCCAAGAGGCGCTAT
>WGBN01000431.1 GCA_015494245.1 Saprospiraceae bacterium
CAGATGATGCCGGAGGACTCTACGACCATGCATACCGAGTTTAGCAGTCTGGAATGCAAGCTGCTCACAGACAGCACGGCCATGTGTTATTACAGCATTCCAAATGAGGAATTTATAGGCCAGGAGAGCCTTTATCAAGACAGTATTTATTACGACAGCATAGACCTGGTGCTGCGTCATGGCCGCTGGCTGGTACACAGCCCGCTGCGCGTCAGCGGGGATGATCTGGATTTGGAGGACCTCTTCGAGGAAGATTTTTTCAACAGCGAGGAAATTCCCGGGCAGCAATGAAGAAGACGGGTTTGTTTTTTGGGTCCTACAATCCGGTGCATACCGGCCACATGATCATCGCCAACTACCTGGCACAGTACTCCGACATGGACGAAGTCTGGCTGGTCGTCAGTCCACACAATCCCTTCAAGAAAAAAGAAAGCCTGGCTCCCGATTACGACCGCCTGCATCTGGTACACCTCGCCATAGGCGACAATCCCCTGCTCAGGGCCAGCGATATAGAGTTTAAACTGCCCAAGCCCTCCTATACCATAGATACCCTCATCCACTTGCGTGAAAAGTATCCCGACAGGGAGTTTGCCCTCATCATGGGCGAAGACAACCTCATCAGCCTCCCCCGCTGGAAAAACTACGAGCAAATCCTCGAAAATCACCACATCTACGTCTATAACCGCACTGTAGAAGGCGAAAGCGAATTGCACGAACACCCCAAAGTGCATTTCATCATAGCCCCCCTCCTGCACGTATCAGCCAGCCTGGTGCGCAAGATTTTCAAAGAGGGAAAGTCCATCCAATACCTGGTACCCGATGCCGTCTATCGCTATTTGGAGGAGAATCCGGGGATGTATCGGTAGGGGGTGTTGTCGGTTGCCGGTTGTCTGTTGTCTGTTGAGGGGGATTGGGGGTGGAGTCCTTTGCATTTTTTTTGCCTGCGCACTCCCCCGACCCCTAAAGGTGCGGGCCGCCCGCGAAAAATGCAAAGGTGTGGGTTTTGGGGCTTCTTTGCATTTTTTTTGCCTGCGCGCTCCCCCGACCCCTAAAGGTGCGGGCCGCCCGCGAAAAATGCAAAGGTATTACCCTGATCGAAGCCGAAGGGTGTTATCCTGAGCGGAAGCCGAAGGAGACTATTGATTTTTTGTGTACCATTGCCCGAAAAAGCTTATTTTGGCGGTTGGAAAAGAATATATGTCATTATGATTGCAAAAATCACCCTTGAGAATTTTTTGAGGAAACTCTAATGGTACAGTGCCACTTAATATGAAAAAAAATACTCTTTTTTTTGTTCTTTATTTTTTTTGTACGCTGTGCTGTGCTCAGGAGATTTCTGGGGATAGTCTTTTTAGAGTAGAGGCTTTGATGGAGCGGGCTGTAGAACTGAGCTCGTCTGATCCGCAAGAGGCTTTACGTTTGTTGAGGGGGGCTGAAAAGCTTACAGAGGATAGAGAGCAGTTGCGGGATATCAAGAAGGAGATGTCGCGTATTTACTACCATTTGGATGAACCGGATTCTGCTATTGTGCAGATGTGTGTGTGGAAGGCATTGTACGATACTTCAGAGCTGACAGCCATGGCGCATATTAATAATTTGCTTGGTCTTAGCTGGCAGAGATTGGAGGTAACTGATAGTGCTCTGTATTATTTCGGAGAGGCTTATAAATACTTTAAGCGACTTGGAGATTTGAAGGGGAGCGTCTTTTTGCTTAACAACATAGGGATTTCGCTTGCTCATGCAGGGAAAGAAGAAGAGGCCTTACAGGCTTTTGAACAAGCTTTTGAGTTTTGTTTGGATTTGCCATTCAAGGAAGATTTTGCATCGGTATTTGTTAATTATGCCATAGCTTTATTGAATGCAGGGCGAATTGATAAGGCTCGTGAAATTTACGAACAGTATTTCCCGAAAGGGGAACAAACCGAAGGGTATTCGCTCGATTTAAAAACATCTGTGGCTTCTTTTGAAGCCATTTATCTGCGCGAAACAGGACACCTGGAGGAGGCTGTCAAAAAATATCGCTGGCTTATAGACAGTCTTTTGCAGGAAGATAGCCGCGTACCTGTGCGCTTTTATTATGGCTTGGGATTGACATATTATTTGCAGGGAGAATATGACAAAGCTCTTTCGGTTTACAGTTCTTCCATGGACGAGAGTCCCCGCCCTTATGAGCGTGGCTTGCTTTTGGAGGGGCTTTCGAGGACTTACATTCGTCTTGGTGAAGCGGATAGCGCTATACACTATTTGGATTTGTGGTTAGAGCAAAAAACTGCGGAACAGGAAGAAAGTCGGCAAAGGCTATTGAATGAAATGAAGGGTAAGACTGAACGGTTGTTGCAGCAAACGCGCATAGCTTTGTTGGAGCAAAAACAGAGGAACTATCGTCTCTTACTGCTTTCTTCTCTGTTGGGGATGCTTTGTCTGGCTTTTCTGACAGTTTGGCTTTATCAGCGGAGCAAAATCAGGCAGCTCAGGCAAGCGGAAAAAATCAGGGAGCAGAAGCAAAAACTGTTGGAGCTTAGTCTGAGGATGCAGCAAAAGGGGGAACTGTTGAAGAAGCTAAAAGACGATATGGTGGAACTCGAAGAGCAGTTGCCCGGCCTGTCCCTTCCTCTCAGGAAAAAAGTCGAAAAGACGTATCGGGATGTTTTAAACTTAGATGAAGACTGGAGACTTTTTGACATCTACCTCGGCGATATGCACAAGGGGTTTTACGATGTCTTAAAAAAGCAGTGCCCGGAACTGACTGACAACGATTTGAGAATGTGTTCTCTGGTGCGTATGAGGTTTAGTAATAAAGAAATTAGCCAGCTACTATTCGTTTCTTTAGATACAGTTAAATCGCAGCGATATCGCATTCGAAAAAAGCTTGGCTTAAATCGGGAGGAGAATCTGGCTGATTTCCTGTCAGGCTTGTCAGATAGATGACAAAACGGGGGCTGCTTGAGTGTCTGCCACCAAACTCACACCTGTTTTTCGGCGCTTTCAGAGGTGTGCCCGCCTATTTTTGCAGCACATTTTTTCATCTAAAAAAAGAATAGAGCCATGCGTTTTTTTTGCTGCACCCTTTTACGGATTTCTTTATTTGTCTTGCTTTCAAGCGGGTTGATGCAGGCACAGACCTGGCACAAGCTGGCTGACTATCCGGCTGTGAATACGGTGAAAGCCTTTAGTCAAAATGCTCAGGGTGTAATTTTTGCTTTGAGTGGAGACCGCAAGGTTTTTTATACGGAGGACGAGGGCGACCATTGGCAGGCTTTTTCTTCCGTTCCGGCTTTTTACAATGTTACGGGTATAGAGGCAGAAGGCAGTACTCAGCGTTTTTTTGCTTTGACAGAGACGCAGGGTATTGCTTATACCGACGACTTTGGGCTGTCTTGGGTGAATGACAATTTAATCACTTCTCAGGTGTCTGGTCTGGGGTTGCCTGTTGAGGATATGGTCGTTTCTGGGAGTGATTATTGGCTTTTGGCTGTCAACGTTTTTGTACTTCCTTTTGAGTATCAGCTTTATCGCTCTGTGAACGGCGGTCAGGCAGGTAGTTGGAATCTGGTGAGTGTTTTACCGGCTCCGGCTATGCGTATCTTTGTACCGGATGGAGAGCTTCTTTACGTAGCTGCTTCGAATGGTCAGTTACTGCGTTCGGAAGATGAGGGGCAGAGCTTTGTTCCAGTTTCCTTTTTTCAGGGTAAAGAGGTAGTCAGTCTTTTTTTACATGGCCAAAATCTGTATGTCCTGGCTCGTCAGGGAGAAATGGCCGGGCTTTATATAGCAGATTCATCGGGAGACGGGTGGACTTTGCTGAGTGAGATGCCGGCGACGGCTAATGCTTCTTTAGCTGCTGATTTTGATGAGCAGAATGAGCGGCTCTATGTAAGTGCTGAGAGTGGTTTATACCGTTTTGTTTTTAGTACACTTGCCTGGGAAGAAGTTTTGCAGGCTTCTCATCTTGGAGCTGTTTTGGTGAGCGCTAATGAGACTGTTTTTTCCGGCGGCCTGAGGATGAACGGTTTTTTTAGGAAAAAAGCCGGGGAGTCTTCTTTAACCCAAGGTGAAATTAATTTACCTGTAGAATCGGACTTACTGGCTTTACAGGATGGCGTTTTTTACGCTGCAGACCGGGAGCACAATTTTCTTTCCTTCCGTGCAATAGATGAAGACCAGTGGCAGAGCGTAAACCTGTATGATTACATTACAGAGCAGGAGGATGTGGTTTTTTCCATGGGTATGCATGTCGCTCCCGGAAAGTTGTTACTGGGTGGAAAGCATTTTTTGTTGAGTATTCAGGATGTGGATGAAATAACAGAAGTGGGCAATGATTTTAATGCTCCGGTATCTTCCAATTTTGGATTTTTGTTTCCCAGATTTATTGAGACAGATGAAACCGGTGAGCAATGGCTTATGGTGCAGAGCCTGAACCAACAACACATAGATTACTCGCCGGATGGAGGGATGAGCTGGGCTACTCCTCTTCAGCCCGTTACGGGTATGCCTGGCAAGGTGTTCTTGCCCGGGGAAAACACTTTTTGCATGGCCAGCGGACATTTTTACGCACTTGTAATGGATTTTAGCGCAGGCGCTTCTTTGGAATTAGCTCACTCTGCTGACGGCAGCAGTTGGGACTTTATAGCGCTTCCTGCAGGTACTACCCTTGAAGGGCGATTGTTTACTGATGGCGCCGGCCGTTTGTATTTGTTCCACGAAACTTCTTTTTATCGCTTGCAAACGAATACCGGTTTATGGGAGCCCTTAGATTTGGATTTGGGCTCGGACCCTGCCATAGATGTGGATTGGGCTTTTGACCAACAGGGCCGTATGTATGTTTTGATGCGTCCGCTTGCGTCTTTAACGCATCCGCAGGCAGGCTTACATATCCAACAACCAGATGGCTCATGGGAGCACTGGCCATTTCCGCAGGAAGGGAACCACAGTATTTTTTTAAAAGACCTGACCGTGCAGAATGGCATTGTCTTCGCCCGCACGACTCCCTCTTCTTCGGGTTATGTGCCCATGGAAGCAGGCATCTACTATTTTTCAGATATAGTGTTGAGTGAGGTGACGCCTGTATCTTTGGAACAAAAAATCCACATATACCCCAATCCAGCAGTTACACAGACAACTGTAGAGGTTTCACGTTCTATGACTTATACGCTCAGCAACACAGCCGGCTGTAAACTCGCAAGCGGGCACCTGCAAGCAGGAAAAAACGAACTACACCTAAATCTCCCCGCCGGCATCTATTTTTTGGCTTTGAAAGTCCCTGATTCTTCAACAACTGTTGTTAGGCGGTTGGTGGTTGTGAGTGCACACTAATTTCCTCCACAGATCAGGCCTCAGATAAAGGCCTGTACTCCCCTACTCTTAACTTTAAAGGCCTCACCGGAAATTTCGATGAGGCCTTTTTGTTTTGGAGCCTCTCAATACCACACATTTGATTAAATAAAATATAGTGACATTCTACTATTGTACCTCAAATCTGACAGCGCCTTTTCTTTACCCGTCATCCAATTCAATGAAGTAGCTTCCTTTGGGGAGAGTGCTGATATCTATAGAAAGAGTTTGTTGCCCTGCTGCAGTATATTGACTTTGTTGTTTTAACAAAACGCCTTCTATGTTATATATGCTTGTACTTACATTGGTTGCTTCTACTGAGTTGTAATTTAAATGAAGTGTAGAAGAGCCTGAAGGATTTGGAAAGGCCGTTAAATCAAGCCTAACTCCAGTGTTTGTTAAATAATTTGTTTGAGTACTGTCTTAATTGATATATAGTTTTGCAATACGTCCATTATCACCCATTCCCGTGATTAAGACATCCTGATGACCATCTTCATTGACATC
>WGBN01000432.1 GCA_015494245.1 Saprospiraceae bacterium
GTCTGAAAGCCGGTTTTCTTAGACGCTTCTTCATCGGAATTGTCCTCCGCAGCAGCGGCAGCTGCTTCCTCCTCGGCAGCGGCAGCGGCAGCAGCTTCTTCTTCAGCAGCAGCGGCAGTATTAGAATCAGGATTCTCCTGAGCAGCAGCCTGCTCTTCAGTGCCTGCTTGCGATTCTTCTTGGGCTACAACCGGCGCATTGATAAACGCAATCAGCCCCAACATGAGCAAAAGTGCAAATAGGTTTCGCATGATTTAATAGGTTTTACGAAATGTTCTAAGTTAAACGTGAAAGCGGAGAGGGCGGGATTCGAACCCGCGATACCCTTTTGGGGTATACACGCTTTCCAGGCGTGCCTCTTAAGCCACTCGAGCACCTCTCCCTGCTTAGTTCCTGTACCAAAAAATGCGTCCCTTGACGCATTTAGCGAAAGCAAAAATAGAAATTCAATTCAAACTTTCAACACATAGAGCGCAAAAATGTGAAAAAAAAACCATTTCACCACCCTGCAGAGGAAAAAAAATCTCCAAAACGAGCCGAAATCCCCCTATTTCCCAGATGCAGATAGCCCCCGATACGGTGCAAAAGGGCAGAGCCTTACGCCACCATAGTGCTCAAGCCAAACCAAATAAAGCGCGGGCATTCCGCGTCGTTTGCTCCTCAATATCAGCCACATCCCGCTGCATAGCCTCCGCCAGCGCCTTTGCAATAATCGGAATGTAAGCACTCTCATTGCGCTTGCCCCGGTACGGTACAGGAGGCAAAAAGGGCGCATCGGTCTCCAACAACAGGCTCTCTAACGGCAAACGGGCGCAAACCTCGCGCAAACCGCTCTTTTTATAAGTCAACACCCCGCCTATGCCGAGATAAAACCCCATGTCCAAAGCACGCACCGCCTGCCGGTAATCGCCCGTAAAGCAGTGCAAAACGCCCCGCAAATCATCGCCCTGTACCTCCGCCAGCAAATCCAAAGTGTAATCCATGGCCTCGCGAATGTGTACCGCTATGGGCAAAGCCCGCTCTTTCGCCCACTCAATCTGCTCAAAAAAAGCCTGCTCCTGCTGATACTTATAGGTCTTGTCCCAGTACAAATCTATTCCGATCTCGCCCACAGCAATATACGGCTCCTCGTCCAACAGCTTCTTCATCTCTGCCAACACCTCCCTGTAATCGGCTTTCACATCCGTAGGATGCAGCCCCAGCATCGGATAGCAGTGCCCGGGGTAGGCTTTCGCCAAATGCAACATGGCGGGCACGGTGGCCAGGTCTATGTTCGGCAACAACATCTTCTCCACACCGGCCTCCAAAGCCCTGGCGATGACTTCATCGCGGTCCTCGTCAAAGCGATCTATGTATAAATGAGCGTGAGTATCTATGTACATGGCCGCAAAGTTAGGGCTTTTACTATCTTTGATGCAAAAACCACCAAATTATGAAACGTTTTCGCCGCATTCTTCTCATCTTCGTCGCCCTTCTCCTCATCCTCATCCTCGGCTTTTGGCTCTACCTCCAAAGTACAGCCCCCAAATACAAAGGCCAAATCAAACTCAGCGGACTGCAGCAAGAGACAGAGGTCATTTTTGATGAATACGGCATCCCCCACATCTACGCCCAAAATGGCCCCGATGCCTATCAGGCCCTGGGCTACATCCACGCCCAGGACCGCCTCTTCCAAATGGAAATGCTGCGCCGCCTCAGCTCCGGCCGCCTCTCCGAAATCCTCGGCCCCGAGCTCAAAGAAGTGGACGAATTGTTCCGCACCCTCGGCTTTCGCCAAAAAGCAGAGCAGCAGGTCGCCGCCTTCCGCTCAGCAGAAAACCAGGAATGGCTGCAACTCGCCCAAAGCTACCTCAACGGCATCAACGCCTTCATAGACGAAGGCCCCACCCCGCCGGAGTTCTCCCTCATCGGCATCCCCAAAACGAAGTTCGAACTCGAAGATGTCTATACCATTGTATATTACATGGCCCTCGGCTTTACCAATGCCGTACATTCCGATGCGGCTTTCGCCAAAATACGTTCCAAACTCGGCCCCGAATACACCAAATACTGGGAAGAAATCGTGCTGCCCCCCTCCCAAGAGGCCATGCCTTCGGGCGAAGAAGAACTCTTCCACACCATAGGCGATGCCCTCGAAAAAGCAGGCCTGCCCCTCTGGGCCGGCTCCAACGCATGGGTGCTGGCACCCTCGCGTAGTGCATCCGGCCACGCCATCCTCGCCAATGACACCCATATCCATTTCTCACAACCCTCCGTCTGGTACGAAGCCTATATGAGCTACCCGGGCTTCGAGTTCTACGGATACTTCCTCGCCGGCGTACCCTATGCCATACTCGGCCACAACGACCGCCTCGGCTGGGGACTCACCATCTACCCCATAGACAACCTCGACCTCTACAAAGAAAAAACCAAGCCCGATAACCCCAAACTCATCCTGCAAGACTCCACATGGATACCCCTGCAGGAACGCAAAGAAACCATCTCCGTCAAAGGTGAAGACAGCTACCAAATCACCGTCCAAAGCTCGCCCCGCGGCCCCATCGTCAATAAAATAGTGGATGAGCTGGCAGAGGCCGAAGAACCCGTCTCCCTCTGGTG
>WGBN01000433.1 GCA_015494245.1 Saprospiraceae bacterium
AAAGAAGAACGCACCAAAGGCGAAAAAGGCGAGCGCAACAAAGAAATGAAGGAAGAACGCAACAAAGCCGAGAAGGGCGAGCGCAACAAAGAGATGAAAGAAGAGCGCACCAAAGGCGAAAAAGGCGAGCGCAGCAAAGAGATGAAGGAAGAGCGCAGCAAAGGCGAAAAAGGCGAGCGCGGCAAAGAGATGAAAGAAGAGCGCAGCAAAGGCGCTCAGGGCGAGCGCAAGAAAAAAGACAAAGACGAACGCGGAAAGGAAAAGAAGAAAGAACGCGATGAGCACTGAGCCGCCAAATGCATAACTTAAAGAAGGGCGCCGGAGTTTCCGGCGCCCTTCTCTATTTATGGCACAATCAAAGTATCTCTATCGCAATTCAATGTCGTAAAAATGCCTATGGCCGGCGGTTCACCTTCAATGTTGGAAAGAATGCCTCCGGGTTGGGCAAATGGATTCCCATTGGCTTGTTCGGCCAGCATAATCGTATTAAAAAAATCGTAATACGCCTGGTCAATATGGCAGATTGTAGCGATGAGCGTGTCGCCGGAAGTAAAGGCGTAACTGGTGCCGAGCAGCACTTCATTCTGTTCGGCAAAGCGGTCCGTAAGTGCAAAGTTGTGATAGGGAATGCTATCCAAACTGCCCACGTTCAAAGTATAGCGAAAGAAATCCTCTTTGCCCGGATTGGGGTCGTCAAAATGTGCCAAAAACCGATAGAGCGTATCTTCCTCGGCAGCCTTCTCAGCTACCAGTTCTGAGAAAGCAACCGGCTCTTGCAAACGGGTATGCGCAGTATAATGCTGACCCGAAGGCAGGTCTATGTCAAGTACAAAGTCTTCGTCGTAATCTTCCGGCACGAGATCAAAAGACCCGTAGTTGTACAACTTCAGAGCATCGGGATGCAGGTAGAAGCCATTGTTCAACACATAAACCTGCCCCTTGTAGGTCACCGTAACCTCCGCCGAATCCACCAAAATTTGCTCCAAAAACTCATTTGGATCAGAGGAAAAGGGATCGAAATAAGGTACGCTGCGCGTCAACAGCAGCCCAAAAGGCTTTCCGGGTTCCAGGTAGCACTCCACCACGTACTGCGATTCGTACACGGGCAACTCAATTTGAACCTCCTGCTCCAGGTTACAAGACGCTATAAAATTTGCCGAAAGGCACAACAGAAAAAAGAAAGCATATTTGTTCATGGCTCAAAAACTAAAATTCCAGGTTATTGAAGGAAGAATGGGAAAAAGCGACACCTGCTTTGCAACAATGCTCTCGGGAATGCGGATGGGATCGCCCTCCGTACCCTCGGCATACTGCGGTTCGAGGTAGAGAAAGAAGGTGTTGCGCCGGTCCAGGGCGTTGATGACGTTGAGGGTCAGGTCATTTTCGCCCCATTTTGGGAAAAAGTGAATGACCAGGCCCAAATCAAGTCGCTGATAAGAAGGCAAACGGTAGTTGTTGCGCCCCTGATAAACGGGCACAATGGGATGAAACTCTCCGCCGGGGACATCCTGCAAGGTAAACCGCCCCGTAGGCAGCCAGGCCAAATCGCCGGAGCCGTACACGTAAGTAGCGGTAGCTGTAAAACGGCGGTTAAATTCGTACATCAAAACCACGGAGAGGTCGTGCCTCCGATCGTAGCGGGGCGAAAAATAAGCCGTGCCATTGCTGAAATAATTGCCTTCATACAGCGGCTCAAACTCCCCTCTGCGCACCAAAGAAAGCGTATAACCAATCCAGCCTGTGAGTTTGCCTTCTTTTTTCTCTATGCTGAGCTCAGCCCCATAGCCATACCCCTTTCCCACCGCAAATTCCTCTTCGAGGCGGTCATTTACAAAGAGTTCGGCGCCGTCCACAAAGTCGAGTTGGTTGTAGAGTTTTTTGTAGTAGTACTCATTCGTCAGAAAATACCCGTTGCCGAGCAGCCAGGAAAATCCGGCAGCGACTTGATCCGACCGCTGTGGAGCAACCCGACTCGTGCTCGGATACCAGATATCGGTAGGCAGTGATATACCCGAAGTAGAGACCAAATGCATGTACTGCGTCATGCGCGCATAACTGGCCTTAATGCTGATTCTGTCAGAAGCGCGGAAACGGGCATTGATGCGAGGTTCTATGCCGTAGTGAAAACTGCCGTCATTGAAAAAGCCACTGAGGCGCAAGCCCCCCTGCACCAGCCAACGCTCATTGGCCGTCCACTCATCAGACAGGTAGATGCCTGCTTCCAGGGCATCGTATGTCTGGCCGGCAGAAAAAGCTATGCTGCCGTCATCTGCCCCCGCCTTCAAACGGCCTACATCGAAAATGTGATAGGTCAGGCCGGCGCCAAAGCGCAACACGTGTTCCTCATTTAGCGCAAAATAATTGTCGTTCTTCAAATTGGCATCCCGGATGTTGGAGCCCACATCAAAGGAAAAACCCGTCACCTCATTGCGGATGTTGTACTTGTAATCCGAAAAAGTAAAAGTGGTGTTTGAAAAAAGCCTGGGTGAAAAAATGTGATTCCAGCGAACGGTCCCCGTAGCATTCCCCCAATCAAAGAGAAAGTTGAAAAAATCCGTATCAAAGCCAAAGACATCCCTTCCGAAATAGCCACTCAGGTAGAGCCTGTCTTTATCGTTGAGCGTCACATTGACTTTTGCGTTGAGGTCATAAAAGTAGTAATCCGGTATCTGAAAAGCCGAGGGGTTGTCTGCATTTGATTTGTTGATAGCCCGCGTAATGAGGTCGAAGTAAGTCCGGCGCCCCGAAATCATGAAAGAAGACTTGCCCTTTTTGATGGGGCCTTCGAGCGTGAGGCGCGAGGAGATGAGTCCGATACCTCCTTTGCCCGAAAATTTTTGGTTGTTGCCCTCTTTCAGTTTGACATCAATCACCGAAGAGAGACGCCCGCCGTATTGAGCCGGAAAGCCGCCTTTATAGAGCTTCAGGTCTTTGACGGCGTCGGTATTAAAGGTGCTGAAAAAGCCGAAGAGGTGAGCGGCATTATAGACGATGGCTTCATCCAGCACGATGAGGTTTTGGTCCGAGGCACCTCCCCTGACGTACAGACCCGTAGAGCCTTCCGAGCCGGAGGGAATACCCGGCTTCAACTGCAGGGTCTTGAGAATATCGCTCTCGCCCAGCAAAACGGGGATGAGCTTGGCCTCCTTGGTAGTGATGGCCTCCACGCTCATTTCCGTACTCTTAAGCTGCTCCTCATAGGAATCGGCCTTGACGACCACCTCCGCCAGTTGCACCCCCGTGCCCAGGGCCACATCGAGGCGGGTATCTTCTGTGAGGTACAGCTTAAAAGTCTGAGGCTGAAAGCCCACATAACTAAACTGCACCAGCACGCTGTCGCCCGCGGGCAGAGGCAGAGAGTAAAAGCCGTACTCATTGGTGATCGTTCCACGCCCCAACTCAGGCGCGTAAATGGTAGCCCCAATCAGTGTTTCCCCGTTTTCGCCATCGGTGAGCGTGCCCGAGAGCGTATAGGTTTCCTGGGCAAAAAGGGAGGTACACAACCCCCAAAAGAGTAAGGTGATCCATGGTTTCATAAGCATCATTTCTACATGTGAGAAGAGGTTCTCGCGAGCCGTGTTTTTCTGCCTTTCGGCAAATGAAATACGCCACAAAGCAACGCACTATTTCACAAACGTGAAAGGCTCCGGGAGATTATTCTACCAATGGTAGATAACAAAGGATGTGTGGTAGAGAATGAAGAATGAAGAATGAAGAATGAAGAATGGACTAACGAAAGGATCGGGGTGCCGACGAAGGAGTACCCCCGAGCCGACCTTGGAAAATGGAGAATGGAAAATGGAAAATGGACTAACAAAAGGATCGGGGTGCCGACGAAGGAGTACCC
>WGBN01000434.1 GCA_015494245.1 Saprospiraceae bacterium
ATTTAGCAGCACCCAAATTCTTGATGAGCCATTATTTATGACCATTACATTCATTTACTCTCGGTGCAAAGAGAAATGAATGGAAGAATCTCGTTGTGTTTGCATTTGCCATCCCTGGCGGGAGGCAGGCCGAAAGGCAAAGCACACTTCTTTTTCTGCCATTCTTTCTCTCGCTGTCCGAAATTGTTTAACCTTTTTAAACTCGTGCGAGAGATGAAAAAATTATTTCTTTACGCAGTCGTATTGTTTACGGCATCCCTCTTTTCCTGTAAGCGAACTCCCGAACCGTTGCCGCCTGTAGAAGCGGTGAAATACGGGCAAGGCATTTTCATTGTCAATGAAGGTCCTTTTCAGACGGGAACCGGTACGCTTACGTTTTACGATCGCGATACCAAGGTGGTTACCGAGGATGTTTTCATGCGCGCCAACGACGGCAAGGAGTTGGGAAACATTGCTCAATCCATGAATGTGATTGACGACAAGGCTTATATCGTCGTCAACAATGCCGGCAAGGTGGTAGTGGCTGATGGAGAGACTTTGGTGAAGACCGGAGAAATTTCCGGCCTGGGGCAGCCCCGTTATGTGCTTGATTTGGGAGATGGCCGTGTGGCTGTCAGCCAATGGGGTGCCGATGGGCTTTCGGGCAGTGTAGCCCTTGTAAATGCCGGCAGCCTTGCCATAGAGGCCACCATAGCCACCGGTGCCGGAGCTGAGGGCATGCTCCTCAAAGACGGCAAGCTGTATGTGGCCAATTCAGGCGGCTATGGCGTGGATTCTACCGTGGCGGTGATTGACCTGTCGGACAATTCCGTCAGCCATCTCGTCGTGGGTAGAAATCCCTCCGGCATTGTGGAAGATGCCAACGGCAATATCTGGGTGCTCTGCAGCGGATACAGCGATTGGAACGACCCCAACAATCCGCTGAATGCCCCCGGCAAATTATTGCGTCTGGAAAACGGGCAAGAGGCCTTCTCCATAGACCTGCCCGTGTACTCCGGTGATTTGAATATTTCTGAAGACGGCAGCATTCTTTATTTGCTGGTTAACAGTGAACCTTACGGGATGCACATAAGCTCTACAGCCCTGCCTTCGGAGTCCATTACACATGGGCAACAGGGCATTTTTTACTATTCCCTGGGGCTGGACCCCGTTACGGGCTATTTGCTGGCGGGCAACGCCAAAGATTATATCAGTGCAGGCGAGGTAGATGTCTTTCAGGACGATGGTACGAAGATGGAGACCATCTCTGCAGGGATTATTCCCGGAGGATACTTTGCGCGTTAATATGAAAAAGAGGGAGGCAAAGCCTCCCTCTTTTTTTATTGGACCCGATAGGCTGTAACACTGTTTTTAAAGAAAGTGGGCACGAGCAACAGGCCTTGTTCGGGGATGTATTCGATGTCTGCTGCGTTGATTTCTTTGTCGCGTGTATCGAGCAGGAGGGTGGGTGTGAGGCGGTGGTTGAGGTGATAGACCTGTCCGCTCCAGGCGGAGGCGAAGAAGCCCCCCTGGCCGTCGGGGACGATGCCATCGCCATCGGGGATGCCCGGGCTGATGCTTCGCACTTCTTTGGATATTTTGTTGACCAGAAACATTTCGTCGCCTGCAAAGGAGAGCACGACGAGCAGGCTGTCGCTGTAAGAGGTGATGCCGTTGGGCGCTTTGACTTGAGCTATGGGCGTAATTTCATCCTGATAAAGGCGGTGGATGTACCCCGTCTCCGTATCGGAGAAGTAAACGGAGCTGTCGCGGGGGTCCACAAAAACATCGTTGAGGAACTTAGCCCCTTTGACGGGATACTCTTTGAGGATGGTACCGCTGCGTGCATGGATGGCTACCAGTCTGTCTATGTCGGTAACGTACAGCGTTTTGGCATCGGGGCTGACGCCCATGCCTTTGGGGGCATTTAGTCCGATGGCGAATCGCTCCTGGATGGTCTGTCCGTTTTCGAGAGATATTTTGGAGATGAGGCCGTTGCCGTCTTTTTCTGTGGGTTTGCCGTAGATGCAGGAGACGAGCAGGGTACTGTCCCAATAGGCATAGAGGACGGATTCGGAGGTTTCGAGATAGGGGTCGGACTCCCAAAATTTCTTCAGTCTGATGGAATCGCCGAGTTGCATCGGATTGTTAGCCTGAGTTTGTGCATTTTCTGCTGTGTTGCCGTTTTCTGCACCGGCTGCAGTTTGATTTTGGCAGGAAGTCCCCCACAGCATGGCGAGGAGGGTGGAGAGGGTGATGATAAAAGTGTGTGTCTTCATGGTGTTGCTTTTTTGTGGAGTAAAGATAGGGGAATTGGTGGAAATGGTTGAATCGGTTGAATCGGTTGAATCGGTTGAATTGGTGGAATTGGTGGAATTGGGGGGATTTGGGGGAGGTTTAGCGTTTAGTGTGTAGCGTTTAGTGTTGGTTTATTGTTTAGTTGAGTTTTTGATTGTTGGGCGGGCTTCAGCCCGTCAATTAGTACCGCGTGCTTTAGCGCGCGTACGATACGGCGAGAACCCCAGAGGGGTGATACCTTGGTAGCATTATTACGCGCATTTTATAAAAGCCCCATAGGGGCGACACCAAGTGTCGAACGCGCCGAACAAAGAATCTGCCCGGAAACAGGCAGATGCCGATTAACGATTCCATAAGTTAGTGAAATTGGGATATCGGTGGAATCACCCCCCCACAAACAAAAATTTGAAAGAAAAATGCAGTTTTTTGAAAAATTTTTCTCAAAATTTTCATCATAAAAAACAAGAAAAATATCATAAAAATTTTGCTCAGACCCCAAA
>WGBN01000435.1 GCA_015494245.1 Saprospiraceae bacterium
CTTCCTTACGTCAGCTCCCCGATCCTTTCGTTGTGCAACAGACAACGGACAACAGACAACTGACAACCGACACCTACCTCCCCTCCAACAAAACTCCAACCATCCTTTTAAGCTCTTGCAACTCCTGCTGCAATTGCTGCAAGTCAGAAGCCGGAGGCTCCAGCGAAGCGCTCATTTTGAGTCTGACCTGCCAGATTTCTTTGACTTCTGTTACAGGCAGGGTCAGAGGCCGGTAAGCGGGGTTGTCGGAGCGCAACTCAATGCTGCGGTTGTGGGCGATGAGGTTGATGAGGCGCTTGACCAGCACATCGGCATAGGTAACGACCACGTAAATATGGCGGTCTTTGATGCCATCGGCCCACTGATCGGGCTCCAAAAAGCTGCAGACTACGCGGTCGCCCTGAAAAAGCGTGGGCTCCATGCTGTCGCCGGCCACGTCAAAACAGCGGTGGGTGCCGGCTTTGAAAGTCTCATCAGGCAGGGTAAAAGAAGGCAGCTCGCCGAGGCGGTCGCCCTCCAGAATGCCGCTGGCATAGCCTGCCTGGGCAGGTACGGGCACGTGTAAAATGCGTTCTTCTCCGCTCTCCCCAACCAAAATAGGCAGAATGCGAAGACCGACCATGTCTTCGGGCGGCAAAAAGAGCGCCCCCTGGCCCCAGAGCAAAAAATGAGGGTTGAAGTGAAAAACCTCCACCGCTTTTTCCAGCAAATTCAAGGTGATGTTGCGACGCTTGCGGTTGATCTCACTCAGTGATTGCTCACTCACCCCGAGGCGACGGGCAAACTCGCGATTGGTCTTCACGACCTTATTGGCCTTCAACTCCTGAAGACATTGCAAGAAGCGCAGCGTAAGTTGGTTGATCTTCTCAGCCATAACAAGGTAGTCGCAAGATGTAAGATACAGCGGGGCCAAAGCAAAGTTAGGAAAAAATTTTTAATCCAATGGTTTATTGAGCTTTTGAGGTAAAACTATGCCATGAAATGCTAAGTGACAGCAGCCGGCAATGCCATAATAGAACGCGGATAACGCGGATGACGCGGGTTCTCGCGGGTTCTCGCGGATTCAACTGGATAGCTTGTTTTCCAAAGGCACAAGCTTTGCCTCACACTTAACAAACCATTGTGATCAAAACGAAGCACAGATGCTCAGGAAGTCATTTGCCTTGAGCGATGCTCCTCCGATCAGGCCGCCATCTACATCGGGTTGGCTGAAGAGTTCGCGGGCGTTGGCCGGTTTGCAGCTGCCGCCGTAGAGGATGGTCTGCCTTTCGGCAAAGGCGGGGCCGTACTGAGCTTCTACCCGCTTGCGCAAATGGGCGTGCATGGCCTGTGCCTGTTCGGGAGAGGCCGTTTTGCCCGTGCCAATGGCCCAGATGGGCTCATAGGCCAGCACCACGTGCTGCATTTGCTCTTCGCTCAGGTGAAAGAGCGCCTTTTCGATCTGCCCGGCTACAAAGTCAAAGTGCGTGCCAGCCTCTCTGATCTCCAGGCTCTCCCCGCAGCAAAAGATGACCTCCAGGCCGGATTGCAGCGCGCGATCTACCTTGCTTCGCAAGAGTTCATCGTCTTCGCCAAAGTACTGCCGGCGCTCGGAATGACCCAAAATGACGTAGCGGGCTCCGACGGAGCGCAACATGTCGGCAGATATCTCTCCGGTAAAAGCGCCGGAAGCCTCCTGATGGCAGTTTTGCCCTGCCAGCCAAATGCCCTCGCGGCCCCGGAGTATCTCCGCCACAGCTGCCTGATGGATGAAAGGCGGCGCCAAGATGACTTCTACCGTCCCGTCATACGAAAAGCCCTTAACCACCTCGGCAGCCAGGGTACAGCCCTCCTGGAAGTTCATGTTCATCTTCCAGTTTCCGGCTACGATTTGTTTGCGTGGGTTGTTCATTGTTTTTTGGATTGGGTTGGTTGGGAGATTGTTTTCGGGGGCGAAGATAGGGAAATGTGGGCGCTTCGCGCCTAATGTGGACGCTTCGCGTCTAATGTGGGGCCTGCGGCCCTAATGTGGAGTGCTTCGCACTCTAATGTGATTTTACGCTCGCTTCGCATCGCGTTGCCGGGGTTGTGGCATAAAAAAGCCCCTGAAGGCGTAGCCTTCAGGGGTACCTAAAATAGCAAGTTATGATGGCAGTAAATGCACATCCATCACCGATTGAGAGGCCTAAACAGGAAGAACGTCCTTTTCAGGTTCAATCGGGTCGGCCATGCAAATACGAGTTTCCTCCGTCTTGGCGGAGGTTTGCTTCATCCTCTTCGCCTATGCTCCAATTGGAGATGCCGGCTTGTTGGGCATTGGGCAGTTCGTCGAGTTTGACGCCCCGGCGCAGGTAGGCCGGTTCGTTTTCCAATTCGACGATGGCTTGAGGGCTCTTTAATTTTCGGTGTAAGTTGCGCAGATACTCTTTGCGTTCCTGCTCCTCTTTGCGTTGTTGTTGGCGCAGGGCCTCCAACTCTTCCGGAGTGGGTTGAGGTTTTTCCTCTTTGGGCTCTCCGGCAAAAGATTCGGAGCGATAGGGCTCTTCGTAGGAGTATTTGCGGCGGGGCTTTTGCAGGTCAGTAAACTCGATGACGTTATCGGCCATCTGCCCATTTTGAGCTGTGGACTTGCGATCTTCTTCCTCCGGATTTTTGAAGGTGTCGGCATCGCTTTCATCGTCGAGGTCAACGACCACCTTGCGGTTTTGGCTTTCAGCGCCGCTGATTTGCTTGTGCTGCGGCTCAAAGCCGGTGGCAATAACAGCTACGCTGAGGCCTTCGCCCAGGCTCTCATCCGTGCAATTACCCCAGATGAGGTCGGTGCCATAGCCTGCTTCTTCCTGTACGAATTCCGTGATTTGGAAGATTTCCTCCATGGTAACCTCGCGGGTACCGGAGGTGATGTTGAGCAGGATGTGCTTGGCGCCCCAGATGTTGTTGTCTTCGAGCAGCGGAGAGTTGAGGGCCTCGTCCACAGCGCGGCGGGCGCGGTTTTCGCCTTCGGCCGTGCCGATGCCCATGATGGCCACGCCACTGTCGCGCATGACGGTATTGACGTCTTCAAAATCCACGTTGACATATCCGGGGACGGTGATGATCTCCGCAATGCCTTTGGTGGCTGTGGTCAAAATGCTGTCGGCCTTGGAGAAGGCTTCGGACAGAGGCAGCTCGCCGTAAATGAGGCGGAGCTTGTCGTTGGAGATGACGATCAGCGTATCCACCTGCTTTTTCAGGGCTTCCAGGCCGGCATAAGCGTGGTGTGCACGACGCCCGCCTTCAAAAGAGAAAGGCAGGGTTACGATACCCACGGTGAGGATGTCCATCTCGCGTGCCGTCTGGGCAATGATGGGAGCTGCTCCCGTACCGGTGCCACCTCCCATACCTGCC
>WGBN01000436.1 GCA_015494245.1 Saprospiraceae bacterium
CTTAAAAGCAACCTTGTTTTTTTAACAAAACCAAAGTGAAATGGCACCATTGAGTTTGACTGAGGAGCATTTGAAGGAACTTATTGATTCCTACAAGGCCAAACAAGCGAAAATTAACTACGAAGCGAAACTGCTTGGAGCAGAGCTCAAGCACGTGGAAAAAACTTTAGAAAAACTGACGAAGCAGCTGGCCAAAAAAGTTGAACAGGCCAAGAAAAAAGCTGCAAAAGCTAAAAAAACCACGGCTAAGCGCGGCCGTCCTAAAAAGACCGAAACGACGGCTGCTGCAACGACTACTACGACCAAGCGTCGTGGTCGTCCCAAAAAGACTGAGACGGCTGCTGCAACGACTACTACGACCAAGCGCCGCGGTCGCCCCAAAAAGACTGAGACGGCTGCTGCAACGACTACTACGACCAAGCGTCGCGGTCGTCCCAAAAAGACTGAGACCGCTGCTGCAACGACTACGACTACGACCAAGCGTCGCGGTCGTCCGGCCAAAAAGACTGCAACTGCTGCTAAGACGACTGCTGCTAAAACCACTACCGGTAAAAAGCGTGGTCGCCCCAAAAAGAGCAGTAAGTAAACTGCTTCACTACTAAAGGAGAACGGAAAATATTTTCGTTCTCCTTTTTGCTCTGTGCAGAGCTATTTGAAATGTGTGAAAAAAAAAATTATGCCATGAAACAGATATTGGGATTCGCCTTTATGAGCTTTCTCTTTTTTGTGTCCTGCCAGTCAGATGCGGGAAACAACACGGAAAATTCTTCTGAAACTCAACAAGCCGAGACTGCGGGCACAAAAGAAACAGAGCATAAGAGTAACCCCGAAGTCAAAGGAGTTTTCTTTTATATGGATGATGTGGAAGCTGATAGGGGAGAAACCGTTTGCCTCGATGTGAAAGTGAAAAATTTTAATCAAATAGAGTCCAATCAGTATTCCGTCAATTGGGACCCCAAAGAGCTGGAGTTTGTCGCCATCAAAAACATTCAACTCAAGGACATGAGCCAAACCAATTTCGGCCTGCAACGCACAGCCGAGGGCAATTTTGCCGTCTCCTGGTTTGACCCTTCCCTAAAAGGCGTTACGCTACCCGATGGCAGTCCCATTTATCAGGTGTGTTTTAACGTTAAAGCGGCTTCCGGTGCGGAGGCTTCCGTTAAATTTTCCGGCACACCCGTGTCTATAGAATTCAGCAATGCTCAAGGAGACCTGGTGGGCTTTTCTGCGCGCCGCACGCATGTGAAGGTGAAGTAAAAAAAGCAAACCGAACAAAATTCCCGACTGACCCGTTAAGGGGATAAGTTAGCAAATCTCACAAACCACAATACGGAGCATTGAAAAGGCTTGGGCTTGGCCTGAGAGGGGATGTTTATGCCTTTTCTGTTCTTTTTCCTCTTGGGAGGCTACCCTAAGAAGATACTTTCCGTATAGAAAAGAGAGGATACCGTGATTTTGGGCGGCTGCGCCTTGCCCGGATCACTTTTTTTGGGGTAGCACCGGTGTGCATTGGGTCTGAATTGGGAATTATGACTACAGGACTAAGTATTTTTTTTGCATTGGCACTGGCAGAAGCGGGCATTTATGCCGCTACGCTTCTCTTGTGTTTGATTGTCGTCTATGTCTATTTATCCAGCCAAAAAAGGGAGTCTTCCCGAACGGCACAGAAGATTGCCATAGCAAAAGAAGAAGGCAGGCACGAGCCTCTTTCACTGCATCCTTATATTGATTTGGATGTCTGCATAGGTAGTGGTGCCTGCATCAAGGCATGCCCGGAGAAGGATATTCTTGGGCTGATAGACAATCAGGCTTCGGTCATTCAGGCAGCAAGCTGCATAGGGCATGGAGCCTGCTTTCACGCCTGCCCCGTGGAAGCCATTTCCCTGCGCATCGGTACGGAAACAAGAGGTGTGGAATTGCCTCACGTCAATCCCAATTTTGAGACGAATATGCAGGGGATTTATATAGCCGGTGAATTGGGAGGCATGGGCCTCATTAAAAATAGCGTAGAACAGGGGCGCCAGGCTATGGAGCACATTGCCCAGGCTGTGCAGAGTAAAGTCGCTCAGGGCGATGTGAAAGACGTCATCATCATAGGCGCCGGCCCTGCAGGGATTTCTGCAGCATTGACTGCCCGCAAGCACGGTTTGAATTTTGAAGTGCTGGAGCAATATACCCTGGGAGGTACGGTTTATTCATTTCCTCGTGAGAAAATCGTTATGACTGCACCCATGCAACTGGATTTGTATGGCAAGGTAAAACTTTATGAGACCTCCAAAGATGCTTTGCTCAAAGTATGGAATGAAGCATTGTCAAAAAACAACATCAGCATTCGGGAAAACACCAAAGTAGAACGGGTTATTCCTCAACAGGATGGTTCTTTTAAGGTGGTTACGGCAAAAGAAGAAGTTTTCTTCGCCAACCATGTGCTCATAGCCATCGGGCGTAGAGGGACACCCCGCAAATTGGGCGTGGAAGGTGAGGATTTGCCCAAGGTCTATTACCGCTTGTTGGATCCGGAGTTTATCCATGGCAAAGAAATTCTGGTCGTTGGGGGTGGAGACTCTGCTGTGGAGTCGGCCATGTTGCTGATGGACCAAAACAAAGTGACTTTGTCTTATCGAAAAGATCGCTTTGCCAGAATCAAGCAAAAAAACAGAGAGCGCCTGCGCGAGGCTGAGCAACAGGGCAAGCTCCATATCATTTACAACTCCAATGTGTCACAGATCAAAATGAATGAGGTCGTATTGCGTGTGAAAGCGGGAGAGGAAGAACGCATAGAGACCATGCCTAACGATCTGGTGTACATCTTTGCCGGAGGAGAACTGCCAACGAAATTTCTGCAAAATGCAGGAGTCGAAATAACCAAGCGATTTGCTTATGTGGTTAAAAAACCGGGAGCATAAATGATGAAAGGAGAATTGAAACAGCGTTTGTCCGCAATGCCATTTCCTCTGAAGCCTGTGGGGCGCGCTCTGCTCATGGCTGTGCTTCTGTGTGTTGCCCTCAGAGCAACAGCCCAAATATCTCCCGGCAAATTGTCCGAAGCCCATGCTCACTTGGAAGGCGTGAGCAACTGTACCCAATGCCATGACCTGGGCAACAAAGTGCCTGACAACAAATGCCTCGCCTGCCATGAGGAAATAGACGAGTTGATTCGGGCCGGCAGAGGGTATCACGCTTCCCGCGAAGTGCAGTCGAAAACCTGTGTGCGATGCCACAATGAGCATCACGGGCGCAAGTTTCAGATGATTCGTTTTGATGAGGACGCCTTCGATCACGATCTGGCCAATTATGAGCTGGAAGGTAAGCACGCTACCATAGATTGCCGCTCCTGCCACAAGCCCGATTATATCAGCAATGCCGATTTAAAAAAGCGCAGCAATACTTTTTTGGGACTGAGTGACCGCTGTTTGAACTGTCATGAAGACTATCACCAAAAGACGCTGGGCAACGATTGTGCCAAATGCCACGGTTTTGACGATTTTGCCCCCGCTGATTATTTCGATCACGATGAGACGAAATACGCACTCAAAGGGGCTCATCAGGAGGTGGAGTGCAAAAAGTGCCATCCCATGACGACCCGTCGGGGCAAAAAGTTTCAGCAGTTTGCAGGTATTGAATTTGCAGATTGCATTACCTGCCATGAAGACCCCCATGAGGATCGCATCCCCGGGAAATGCACGCAATGCCATAAGGAAAGCGCTTTTTCAGATTTTATAGGTAGAAAGCGATTCCGGCACGAAAAAACGGGTTTTGTCTTAAAAGGCCGCCATGCCTCTATCAGTTGCTTTAGTTGTCATAAAAGACATCGGGACGCTGAAGACATCTTTGACGATCACTTCGGGCTTGTTTCTGAAAAAGACTGTGCCAAATGTCATGAGGATGTACACGAAGGCAAGTTCGGCAAAGACTGCGCCAAATGCCATCGTGAGAAGAGTTTTCACTCCCTCAGAAAAATGGATTTTTTTGATCACTCCGTCACAGACTTTCCCTTGGAGGGAAATCACATGGACGTGAAGTGTAAGGCCTGCCATAAAAGAGGCCACTATACAGACCCCATAGATTTTTCGCGTTGCGACAATTGCCATGACGATTATCACGAAGGCGTGTTTAAGACCCAGGCCAAAGATCCGGATTGCGGGGCTTGTCACCGCGTGGACAAAGCTTTTAGTTTTTCTGCTTTTGGCATCGAAGAACACAAGCAGGCCTCCTTCGCTTTGGAAGGCGCTCATATCGCTGTGCCTTGTTTCTCCTGCCACTTGCAGGGTGAGCGTTGGGTCTTTAAAGACTTGGGCGTTCGCTGCATAGATTGTCATGAAGACATCCACAAGGGATTTATCAATGCAAAGTTTTATCCGGACAACGATTGCACCCGTTGTCATCAGCCGGATTCCTGGCAAGAAGTTTCCTTTGATCATCAATATACCGATTGGCCCTTAGAAGGGCGCCATGCCGACCTGCGCTGTGGAGCCTGTCATTTTTCGGAAGAGGAGAATGGCAGTGTGAAAAAACAGCGCTTTAAAAACCTGGATACTCATTGTCAGTCTTGTCACGACAATGTGCATGGAGATCAATTTGCCGAAAGGCAACAAATGGAAGGCTGTGCAGTTTGCCATACGCCCGACGATTGGTTCCCTTACAATTTTGATCACAACAGCACGGCCTTTCCCTTAGATGGCCAACACGAAAAGCTGGAGTGCGGCGCTTGCCATTACAAAACTCCGGCTCAGGACATCATCATCTACAAAAACCGAAAGACGAAATGTATAGATTGTCACTCTTAATCGCCTGGATGCTCGCTTGTGTGCAGCTTTCTCCCGGGCAACGCCCCGTTGCCAAAGTCGTTTCTCCGCATGGTGAAAACCTCAAGATGGATTGTGCCCTCTGTCACAGTACCGATGGGTGGCAAATCCCCGCCCAACACTGGCAGGAAAAAAGAGGAAATACTAAAATCTTCAATCACGACAATACCGAATTTCCCCTGACCGGTACGCACCTTTCGGTAGATTGCCGGAATTGCCATGAAAATTTGATTTTTGAACAGGCTCCTACCGATTGTATAGGATGCCATCAGGATGTGCATCAAACCACAGTGGGGAACGATTGTGCCCGCTGCCATACTACAGCGTTTTGGCTGGTAGATAAAATCCCCGAACTCCATGAGGAAGTAGGCTTCCCCCTAACCGGTGTACATGAAATGCTGTTCTGTGTGGATTGCCATCAATCCGAAACGAACTTGCGCTTTGAAAGAATGGGCAATGACTGTATCACCTGCCACAGGGCAGATTATGAACAAACTACTTCTCCCGATCACCAGTCTTTGAATTTTAGCTTTAATTGCCTGGAGTGCCATACGACCGATGAAGGATGGGAGGGTGGCAATGGCGGTTTCCCCGATCACGATGCCATCTATTTCCCGATTTATAGCGGCACACATGAAGGAACATGGACGGAATGCCAGGACTGCCACACTACACCGGGAGACTTTACGCAATTTGCCTGTACGAATTGCCACGTCCAGACCGAGACCGATGACAACCATCAGGGCATTTCAGGTTATGTGTATTCGGACAATGCCTGTTATGCTTGCCATCCAACGGGCACGGCTCTGGATAATTTTGATCACAGTCTGACAAATTTCCCTCTTACCGGTGCTCATATTGGCCTGGACTGTGAGCAATGTCATAGTCAGGGCTATGCCGGAACTTCCTCTTATTGTTTTGATTGCCATCAGCAGGATTATCAGGCTTCTGTTAATCCGCAGCATGCAAGTTTGAATTTTCCGCAGGATTGTGCCTCTTGTCATACGACTGATCCGGGATGGACGCCGGCTACTTTTGATATTCACGATGACTATTACGTCTTGCAGGGCGCCCACGCTCAAATCGCTACCGAATGCACGGCCTGCCATACGAACGGCAATTACAGCAACACGCCAAATACCTGCGTGGGCTGTCACCAACAAGATTACAACAACACGAACAATCCTGATCACGCTTCGGCGGGCTTCCCGACAACCTGCGAAGGCTGCCACAGCGAAGACGCCTGGCAACCGGCTGATTTTGATCACGATGCCTTTTATCCCTTGCAGGGCGCCCATGCTCAAATTGCCTCTGAATGCACGGCCTGCCATACGAACGGCAATTACAGCAACACGCCAAATACCTGCGTGGGCTGTCACCAATCGGATTACAACAGCGCCAACAATCCGGACCACTCCTCCGAAGGCTATCCGACGGCCTGTGATGAGTGCCACAGTGAAGACGCCTGGCAACCGGCTTCCTTTGATCACGACGGGGATTTTTTCCCCATCTATAGCGGTAAGCATAAAAATAAGTGGGATGTCTGTGCCGAGTGTCACCTCAGCGCTCCGGATGATTTTTCAACCTTTAGCTGCATAGAA
>WGBN01000437.1 GCA_015494245.1 Saprospiraceae bacterium
ACACCGGGCTCGCCGATGAGGATGGGGTTGTTCTTTTTGCGGCGAGACAGTATTTGTGATACGCGCTCAATTTCGCGGTCGCGCCCGATGATGGGGTCCAGTTTTCCCTCTTCAGCCAATTTGGTGATGTCTCGCCCGAAGTTGTCGAGCACCGGCGTTTTGGACTTCGAACCGGCTTTTTTGTGTTGCAGGCGACGGGCAGCCGGTTCATCTTCCATCGGATTGTCTTCAGAAGAAGCTCTGAGAAAAGGGTCTGTCATAGGGAAATTGCTCTGATGGTTGGCGATTTCAAGCTCGGTGCGGAACAGCTCGTAATCCACATCAAATTCGTGCAGAATCCTGCTGGCCAGATTCTCATTGTGCCGCAAAATAGACAGCACGATATGCTCGGGGTAGATTTCCTCCGTAGCCAACTCGGTAGCCTCGAGGAAAGTGATTTTCAGGACTTTGGCAGCCAGACGGTTGAGGGGCAGATTTCCCACATTCAACATCTCTCCTGTGGTAGAGCTGTGCTGAATAGAATGCTCTATCGTGCGCCTCAATTCCTGGGTATCCACATTCAGCGACTGTAGTATTCTCACTGCCAGCGATTCCGGATAATCCAAAACCCCTAAGAGCAAGTGCTCTGCACCAATATAGTCATGGCCCAATCGCACAGCCATTTGGCGGCTGCGCGAAATGATTTCCTTGACCTGAGGCGAAAATTTTCTATCCATGTCGTTCTCTCTGATTTTGAACGTAACAAAAAGTAAACTCAATAAGACAATGCCACAAAAGCCAATTAGTTCAATGATGCCAGGGGAAAAGAACCCTAAAAGCCCGTTCGCTCGCAGAGCCTCTTTCCTCAAGGCATGATCGCACCAATGAACGGCCAAAGATACGACCCGTAACTCTTTGACGCAAGTCTTCTCAAAAGTTTCTTGCCGGATTTAGCTCTATATGACAAGATTTTGATATTTTTGCAACGAATAAACGATTTGTATCGAACTTGAGCCGCCATGTAGCACCGGACAAAGCGTCTGTTTTGAAAGAATCCGATGCGGCAAAAAACAAAGGAGACACCCATGAAGTTTTCGCTTAAAACCACACCTCATTACGCAGTCTTTGAGTTGCAGGAGCCTACCTTAAACTCCGTGCTGGCCCCGGAACTGAAATCCAAGCTGGTCGTCCTCTCTAACGAAGGCATCAAACGCTTGATTTTGGACCTGTCCAACCTGGAGTTTGTAGATTCATCGGGCCTCAGCGCCATCCTGACAGCTGATCGCCTCTGGGGGGGCGAAAAAGGGAATTTCATCCTCACCGGCGTAACGCACTCCAATGTCAAAAAACTCATCACCATTTCCCGCCTGGATAAAGTGCTCAACATCATCCCCACCATTTCCGAGGCTGAAGATTACTTCAAAATGGAAGAACTGGAACGCCAGTTGATGGCTGACCCGGGCGAACCCATGGAAGAATAAAACCCGACACATGCCGGATGAAGCCTCTTTGGGCGTAACAATACTGGGCAGCGGAGGCGCTTTGTATGCCCACGGACGACATCCTTCAGGACAGTTGCTGCAGATCCGGCAGCACCAATTTTTGATAGATTGCAGCGAAGGCGTTCAATTCCGGATGGCTGATCTGGGCATCTCGCCCTTTCCCATACAGCAAATATTTATCACACATCTGCATGGCGACCATTACTTCGGTCTGGTAAGCCTGCTAAGCAGCATGATTCTGCAAGGGCGGAAAAAGCCTCTTAGTATCTTCTCTCCGCCGGGCCTGGAACCTATCATCAGAATGCAGTTGGAAATAGCCGGAAAGGAGACCGGATTTCCCTTGCAGTTTGTCGAACTGCTCACAGAAAGTGCATCCTACTGCATTTTTGAGAATGACGATCTGAGTGTGTGGACCCTGCCTCTGCAGCATCGCATTCCTGTATCGGGCTACCTGTTTCGGGAAAAAGCAGGGCAGCGAAAAATGATCAAAGAAAAAATAGAGGAGTACGGATTGAGCATCGAGCAAATCAAAGCCGTAAAACGGGGAGAAGCCGTTTTTGTCAAAGGGCGGAAAATTCCGGCAGAAAGCCTGAGTACGGCGCCTAATCCGCCGCGTTCTTTTGCCTATTGCAGCGATACGGCTTATCTCCCCGAACTGGCGAAGATACTCAGGGGTGTGGATTTGCTCTATCACGAAAGTACTTTTGTTCAGGCTGACGCGGCCAAGGCAAAGCGGTCTATGCACGCTACGGCTGCAGAAGCAGCTACAGTTGCCCGAGACGCTCATGCAGGCAAACTGCTCTTGGGGCATTTTTCAGGGAAGTACAACGACTTAGGCCCCCTCTTGGAGGAGGCCCGCGCCGTGTTTCCAAATACTTTTTTGGTCGAAGAAGGAAAAACTTATTTCCCGTAAGGGAGAGAAGAGAGAGCTACGTATATACACCGACAGGCTCAAGCCAACTTGGTGATATCTCTTATCAGGATGCTGCGCCTGTTGAAGTTGATGAGGTTTTCTTTCCGCAATTCGTTTAAGACACTGGTAACCGTTTGGCGGGAGGTGCCCGTGATGTTGGCAATTTCCTGCTGGGTCAGGCAGTGCTTAAACAGCATTTCATAACCGACGCGGCGACCGCGCAGCCGGGCCATTTCTTTGAGAAAGTCTATGATGCGGGTGCGGGCGTCCTTGAAAATCAGCGATTCCAACTTTTTCTCTGTGCGCTGAAGGCGACCACCTACCAAATTGAGGACGTTCATGCTCAACTCGTGGTTTTTGCGCATCAACTCTTTAAAGCCATTTACATCAATCTCAATGAAACTCACCGTGTGGCTCATGGCCATGGCAAATTCAGAGCGCGTTTCCACGCCCACTAAGCCCAGTTCGCCAAAAATGGACAGAGGGTGCAAGATGCTCTTGATCACTTCGCGCTCATCTTCCGATTGACGACCCGTCTTGAGGGTGCCCTCGGTAAGGATGTACAGCTTGTCGGCGCATTCACCCGGATAGAAGATGTACTTGTATCTGGGTACAGACCTCAGGCGGGAAATCTTTTCCAGTTCGTGTAATTCTCCCTCCGAAAGAACCTGAAAAAAAGACAATTGCCTGAAAATGTCAGTAAGAGAAATCGCTTTTCCCATGGTAAAAAATTTTATCAGCTCAATGCAATGGTTGTTTACGATAGCAAAAGTCACACTCATGAGATGGGCAAACAAGTACAAACATGGCGATTTGTCGAATCATTTTCAGCTAAATAATTATGTAAATTGCTGTTTATCAATGAGTTATATATTTGAAAAGTAATTTTTGTCTCAAAACAATTTGCCTCTCTAAAAATGGCTTTGCCATAGCAAAAGGGAATATCTATGTGGTATTTCCCAAAAGCAAAACCGCTTTTGGCAGCTAAATCACGTTTGTGGCGTTTTATTCTAATAAAGACGGTGATTGTATTAAAATTCACTTAGCGGACAACTATTTGCGGGCCAAAATCATTACATGAAGTAAGGAATTGGAGTATTCAGCCTGATAACAGAAGGGGAGGAGCAGCATTTTATGTTGCTTTAAGGAATCTGCATCAGGCTATCTGAACACACATCATGGAGACAAACCACATAGAGGCATTCCGAACAGCCCTCGCTGTTCAGTTAGGCGTTTCTGAACAACATATCAGTCTTTTTGGTAAGGGCCGACAGGGACTTTATGCGCTTTTGCGAGCCCTGGAGATAGGAGAAGGCGATGAAGTCATTCTGCCTGCATTTACCTGTGTCGTGGTACCCAATGCCATTCTTTATGCAGGCGCCAGCCCGGTTTACGTGGACATAGAGCCCTGTACTTTCAACGCCTCTGTCAAAAATATCGAAGCGGCACTGACACCGAGGACAAAAGCCATAATCGTACAGAACACTTTTGGCCTGAGTCCGGATTTTGATCCCATCATAGAGCTTGCCCACCAGCATGGCATCTTCATCATCGAAGATTGCGCACACGGCTTTGGAGGACAGTACAAGGGCCAGGCCAATGGCACTTTGGGAGATGCCGCTTTTTTTTCCACCCAATGGAACAAACCCTTTTCCACAGGTCTGGGCGGCTTTGTCTATGCAAAATCTCCTCATTTGGCGAAAGCCATGAGAGAAAAAGAGCTCAAATTGCAAGCTCCTTCCCGTCTGTTTGAGTGGTCCTTGCGCATGCAACTTCTCGCCCGCAAATATTTGTTGCGCCCGGCTTTGTACTGGCCTTTGCTGAAATTGTACCGCAAGCTCAGCAATTGGAGTATCGTTTCGGGCTCTTCGGAATCCACAGAATTGGTTTCCACAGAAATGCCGAAGAATTATCTGAGAGCCTTTGGCAAAAATCAAGCCAGGGAAGGCCTCCGGGCATTGAGCCATTTCAATGAGCTCCTCGCTCACCGTCAAAAAGTAGCTGCTTTTTATGACGATTTATTCCGGTCTTTGGAATTGCCCCGGCCTCATGTACCTTCTTATGCAAGCCATGGTTGGCTTCGTTACCCCTTCCTGGTCAAAGACCGCGAAAAATTCCTCCGCAAAGCCGAGCAGGAACGCATTCCCGTCGGCGATTGGATGCGCAGCCCCTTACATCCCGTCAGCTCCGACTGGTCACAATGGAAATATCGGTATGGCGAATATCCCACCGGCGAATACCTCAGCGCTCACGTGTTAAACCTGCTGACAGATGCCGACATTACCGAAAAACAGCTCACCCGCATAGCAGATTTCCTTCGCAAAAACATACATGAATTGATGCCGTTGCCTCAGGCCCTTCAAGGAAAGCCCGTCCAATGTACTCAATTGGAAGAAGCGGGCATAGGGTAACCCCCATATTCTTCCCGCAACAATTTTTCGATGTCTTTAATAAAGCGATCCACGTCTTTTGGATTGGTACCATCGCAAAATGAGCGCACGTGCCTGTTTTTGTCAACAAGAATAAGACGGCCGCTGTGATCAAAACCTCCGGGCACATCCGGGTCTTCCTGGGCGACACTGAAATAATCGTCAGCAATACCGTAAATATCCTCTTTTGAGCCGGTGACAAAATGCCATTTTTCGGAGCTCACTCCGAGTTTTTCTGCATACCGGTGCAAAGCGGGCACAGTGTCGTTGCGCGTGTCAATACTATGCCCCAGCAACAGTACTCTGTCATCATCCTTAAAATGGTCGTAAATTCGCTTCATTTGTTTAGTCGTCTTGGGGCAAATGGTCGGGCAATGAATGAAGAAGAAATCAGCCACATATACCTTCCCCGCGAAAGTTTTATTGCTGACCCATTGGCTATCCTGATCCATAAAGCGAAAATCCGGAATTTGAGGATAGATGGTATCTCCCTGAACGACTTCCACATTCCCAATGATGGGCAGGGGCGGATCGGGCTGTTGCTGGCAGGCTGATACTGACAAAAGCAGAAACAGGGTAGCGCCAACAGCAATGTACCAAATGAGGGTTCTCATGATCAGTTTGTTTTAGTCATGTTGTTAGGTGTACAGAGAATGAAGTCGGCTTTGCCTTTGTTTTCTTCTCCCAACTGAGAGATGTCATCAAGGCTAATGGTAGTTATCGTCATAACTTTGCTGTGTTTGGCATAGTCATGCAAATAAACTACAATGCTCTCCTTGTTGTCGGAGTGGTAGGAGCCGTTAAAATGCAGGAAGAGACCGCCTTTCGGCAAATTTTGACTGATGAACCAAGCCATAGTAGCGTCTTTTACAGCCTGGGAATAGGGGAGATTCTCACGGGCAGTGCCGCCATGTGAGGCCATTTGGAGGATGTCTCTATAACATTTCAGCGTGGTATCCACTTCAATGGGAAGAGGCGCTATGTGCTGCCTGGCTTCTGCACTGAGGCTGTCCAAAACAGCCAATCCACGCCGATAAACCAAATTGGCGTACCGCCTGGGGATATTGGTAGCGATAAAGGGCAATTGATGATTTTTGGCGAAAGCCACCAGAGGACTGTAGTCCGTGTCGTAATTGGGCCAGACTTTGGCTTCCTTTTTCAAATCTTTTTCCCGAATAAAGCCGAGGAGGTATTCGTTCAGGACGAGTTGATTGTCTGCTTCGAACATTTCCGCGCCCAGCACGATTTTCCCTTCACGCAGCTTATACAGTTCCTCGGTCAGGAGCAATTGCATCCAGTGTGCAATGGGGTCGTTATGGCTTTCGCCAAATAAAACGATATCTGCTTTGGCCAGTTCTTCGGCCATGGTTTGGAAAGCGACGGGTTCACCGTTGCCACGATACAGTATGTAGGCCTGAGGAGTTTGTGCGAAAGTTGTTGTGGAGAACATCATTCCCAAACTTAGTAGTGAAAAAAAGAGAGAAAGTTGCTTCATGGTTTCATTTAGTTTCTAAAAGTTTCAAAGTATCTAAACCGGTTCGTATTTGAACAAAGCGGTAAAGTTTTTCGGTTTCTTCTTGCTTGCGGCGAGAGGACATGCCGTTGTGCCAACGCACTACAAAGGTCGGCCATTTGGCTGATTCTTTAAAATTGCTGGTTTCCATGCGGGCAAAAGAGATTTCCTCCAAATCGGGGAAGAGCACGGGCAATTCTTTTTGCATTTGTAAAAATATCGTTTGACTGCTTTGCAGGCTGTCAATGATTTGCAGCAGGCTGTCTTCTCTGCTGGCATTCAGGGCTTGCATCTGCTGGCGGGCATCGAGCAATTGCAGCATTTCATTTTTGATGGATGCGTGGAGTTGTTCAAATTCGCCTTTCGGCAAATGGGTGGGGATGGGGCGTATTTTTGCCTTGAGCTGAAGGGCATCAAAATCTTTTCGCAGAGCCTGGAGAGAATCTGCTGAGAGCGACTCGAAGAGGAATAATTTTACTTCGAGGGAGTCATTCTGCTTCATTTCATCGATTTCCCAGAAGGCTTTGGGGTAATGCTCTTCCATGTAAGTCTCAATTCGACTTTCTCGGTTGATCTTGTCGAGGACTTTCGTCAAAATATATACGCTGGGTAAAATGACGAGCAGGCTAAAGAGAAAAATGACCCACTGGGTGCGACGCTTTTCAGCTGCATCCTGAAACTCTTTAAATGGAAATTTCAGGTAGCGGACAATGAGGTATGTAGCCAGTGCTACAAATGCAGTGTTGAGAAAGAAGAGATAAAAGGAGTTGAGGGCAATATCCCATTGTCCTTTTGCCAACCCAAAACCCGTTACGCAGAGGGGGGGCATCAAAGCTGTTGCAATGGCTACGCCCGGCAGCGCACTGGAAGGTTCTCTGCGAGATATGGAAATGATGCCGGCGACGCCTCCGAAGAAGGCCACCATCACATCGAGGAAAGTAGGCGCTGTGCGGGCTTCGATTTCAGGGGTGAGGTTGCCCAGGGGAGTCAGCTTGAAATAGAGGTAACTGGTCAGGAGGGCGATGGCAATGGCGATGAGGATGTTTTTCAAAGAGATGCTGAGCATACTCCTGTCGTTAATCCCTATAGACAGGCCAATGCCGAGGATGGGCGCCATGAGTGGAGAAATCAGCATGGCTCCAATGATGATGGCGGGGGAGTTGAGGTCCAGGCCGAGTGAGGCTACCATGATGGAGCACATCAGCAGCCAGGCATTGGCACCTTGTATGCGTTTGTTGTTTTTGATGGAAATGATGGTGCCTTCGGCATCTAAGCCTTCTCGCAGATTCAACAGTTGACTGAAAAAGTCCGGCAGAGCGGAAAGGACTTCTTTCAGCCCTTTGCGCACGCGACGCGAGGGGTCTTCCGGCAGTTTTGGCATAGAAGAAACATCATCCATCAGTCCAGGAGTTTTCCGTCTAACATGGGCAATTCCCGATCGCTGAGCCGGGCGAGTTCTTTGTTGTGCGTTACAATCACAAAGGTATGGCCAAAGTCGTCTCGAAGTTTAAAGAGCAATTGATGCAGCTCTTCTGAGGACACAGAGTCGAGGTTGCCCGAAGGCTCATCGGCAAAGACAACCTTGGGGCTGTTGATCAGCGCCCGCGCCACAGCAACCCGCTGTTGTTCACCCCCGGACAACTCGGAGGGTTTGTGGTCCAGGCGCTCGGACAAGCCGAGATAATCCAGCAACTCCGTGGCCCTTTGCGTGATTTCTTTCTTGCTTTTCCCTCCGATGAATGCAGGTATCATGACGTTTTCCAGAGCTGTAAACTCGGGCAGCAGGTGGTGAAATTGAAAGACAAAGCCGATTTCCAGATTTCGGAAAGCGGCCAGCGTTTTGCCTTTCAAGTTGTTGATCTTTTTGCCTTCGATAATCAGGCTACCGGCATCAGCTCGATCGAGCGTTCCGAGAATGTGCAAGAGGGTCGTTTTACCTGCGCCGGATTTGCCGGTAATACATACAAACTCGCCCTTCTCAATGTCCACATCCACACCCCGAAGTACTTCGAGGGAGCCGTAGCTTTTGTGCAATCCTCTGGCTGTGATCATAGCATTTATATTGAGAGCCCAAAAGTAAGGAAAAAATTGCGCATCATTCGGTGGTGATAAAAATCACCGACTCCAGGCACTGTTGGCCATTATCTTTGCAGTACGACGATCTGTGGGATTTTAGTTCCACATACCGTTCCAAATGTGTTTCTCCATTTTTTAAATTTTAAAAGAGATTAGTCATGAAGTGGAAAATTCTTTCAATGCTTACACTCGTTGTTTTCTTTGGTCTTTATGCCTGTGGTGGCAATGAAAGTACCGAGGAAGCAAATGCCACGGAGGAGCCGCCGGCCTCCATGGTAGAAGACGAACCCGAAGCATCTCCCTTTGGCGTGGGGCCCGTACAAGAAGAGATTACTCTGCCCGATGAAATTGATCAGGCTTTGGCCGAGAAAGGTAAGGAAATCTATACGACTAAATGTATCGCCTGTCACAATCCTGAGCACGATGCCATAGGCCCCGCCCAAAAGGGTATTTTCGAACGTCGCAACCCAACCTGGGTCATGAATATGATCCTCAACCCGGAGGGTATGATCAAGGAAGATCCCGTCGCCAAAAAGTTGTTTGAAAAGTACAACAAAGTAGCCATGACCAACATGGGACTGACGCAAGAGGATGCCCGTGCCGTCATGGAATACATTCGCACTTTCTGAGCTTTTGTAGTCTGCAGAAATAAAAAGAGCTGCCCCTGGGCAGCTCTTTTTTTATTCCTGGGATTTTCGGTGGTCAGCCAGAAATTTTTCAAGGCCAATGTCTGTCAGGGGGTGTTTCAGCAGCCCCAGAATGGCTGATAGGGGAGCGGTAATGACATCCGCTCCATGGCGGGCAGATTCTACAATGTGTCGTGAAGAACGTATGGAAGCTGCCAGGATTTCCGTGTCAAAGCCCTGAACTGCGTAAATTTCGGCAATGTCGTGGATGAGTTGCATGCCCTCCCAGTTGATGTCGTCAATGCGCCCGAGGAAGGGAGAGACATAGGTTGCACCCGCTTTGGCAGCCAGTATCGCCTGGCCGGCAGAGAACACCAGGGTGCAGTTGGTACGGATGCCCATTTCCGCGAAAGCGGCCAACGCTTTTACGCCCTCTTTGATCATAGGTACTTTTACGACGATGTTAGGGGCTATTTCACTCAGGCGCTTGCCTTCTTCGATCATGCCCTGAAAATCCGTGCTGATGACTTCGGCGCTCACATCACCCCCATCCACCAATTCAGCGATGGTGCGGTAGTGCTCGATGATCGCGTTGTCGCCCTTAATGCCCTCCTTCGCCATGAGGGAAGGGTTGGTGGTAACGCCATCGAGAATGCCGAGATCTTTGGCTTCCCGAATGTCGTTTAAGTTTGCTGTATCAATGAAAAATCGCATGGGGAGGCTGTTTTGTTATGAGGTTTTGGAGAGCGCTGAGACAGTCCTTCTGCCATCCAAAAAAGAAGGCGAGGAATCACGCCGGCCGCTCAACTTCCTACCCTTGCTCCGTTTCCGGCCTGGGGGGGTTCAGAAGGAGCTGGCCGCATGACCCTCACCAGGCGCAAAGCTACGAAAAGTTTGTGGTCGGGTAGATGTTTTTTCTAAAAAAAATCATGACTTGGCTATAGCCTGCAACAATTTTTGATGGATGTCAAGCACCTGGGGAATGAGCAAGTGCTCCCCGTCATTGATAATGACAAAATCCGAGCGCTCAATCTTCTCCTCCTCAGGCCACTGCCGGCGTATGCGGGCGAGGATTGCGTTACGGGGTACATTATCCCGTTTCAAGACGCGCTCGATGCGCACTTCCTCCGGCGCTGCGACGGTGATGATGTAGTCCAGGTTTTTGTAATTGCCCGATTCAAATAGCAGAGCCGCTTCCCGCAGGGTGTAGGGGGCATCTTTGTGCTCTTCTTCCCAACGCTCTGTATCCCGGAAGACAGCCGGGTGTACGGCGGCTTCCAGTGCCCGCAATTTTTCGGGATTGCCAAATGCCTCTTTGGCGAGATAGGGCCGGTTGATTCGCCCGTCTTTGCCATAAGCCCGGGCACCGAATAATTCCACGATTGCTTTCCGCAATTCGGGCTCTGTGTTCATTAAATGCTTGGCTCTGTCATCGGCATAATACACAGGCACTCCGAGCAAGCGAAAAATCTTTGCGACTGAAGATTTCCCGGCGCCAATACCCCCGGTGAGCCCCACTCTGATGTGTGTTTTCATCTTGCTGTTAGTCTCGAAAAAACCAAGGCAAAGGTAATCATAAAACGACATCTTCAATGAAGGCTTTAGCAGACAAAAGCGGGTCAAATCCGGAATTTGATTAAAAACAACATTGAGATAATTTAATTCCCAAAATTTTCTTACCTTTGCCCTCAACCTCACCAAGCGCCAAATACACGACACTCATTTTTCGGCCTCAAAAGGGCCATCTCATCAAACCCGTTGTGTTGTTATGAGCGCAAAATTCAGAATGAATCATGCCAGGCCCACGCATGGGCAAAGCGGAATGCACCTCATCCGAGTCGGGGCCTTCTTTGGGTTGATCCTCGTGCTCTTGCTGGCCGTCTATCGTCTGGGGCGAGGGCG
>WGBN01000438.1 GCA_015494245.1 Saprospiraceae bacterium
TTCATCGCCGCTGTTGTCTATGTATTGGCGGCTGACATATTGACTGAAAAAACGCAAAGTCCAGGCGCGTTTCAGGAAAGAGGGTTTCCACTGCAAACCGCCCTTAGCGATGAGTGCAGGCGAAAAAGACAGCGGAGTGTTCTCTCTGACAAATACCTCTTGGTAATAATCTCCCAATTCGGTATAGACATCTACATACTCGTCAAATTTCAGGATGCGGTTGTCCGAGAGGGTGGCGTTTAACGAAAGTTGTAAATCTCCCGGTGCCTGCCAGTCAAGTGCTGCCTCTATGCCGCGGCGATAACTGCGGGGCACGTTGATGCGGGTGTATTCCCCCACATCGTTGATTTTGCCGCTGAGGACGAGCTGATCGCGGTAGTCCATGTAGTAGAGGGTGAGGGCAAGCTGCAGCTTGGGATTCATTTGGCGAAAGCCCAACTCATAATCCATCATGCGCTCCGGACGGGGGACGCTTTCGGGAGAGGCGTCCACATAATCGTTGCGGTTGGGCTCGCGTTGGGCATGGCCCACAAAGGCAAAGAGACGGCGACCCGAACCGAGTTCATAAGTCAGCCCCAGCTTGGGGTTGAAAAACAAATGTGAAGCCCTGGCCTCCTGATCCAACTGACGATAGGCATACGCATAATCCATGTGTCGCAGCTGCAGATCGGCCTGCAGGCTGAGGCGGTCTTTGAGCGTATAGACGGCTTTGACGAAAGTATTGGCCTCACTTTTGACGGCCCTGTCTTCGTAATAGCGGTGGTCCTTCTCACTCAGGCCATAGATTTGGGCCCAGATGACCTCCCCGTAGTGCAAACCCGCATAGCGATTGACTCCGCCCGCCCAGCTCAGATTAAATGTGCCGGCATTGTTGGTGTAGTGCAGTCCCCACACGGCGCCGTAAAAATCATTGTCCAACCAGCGACGGCGCACCAGGTCGGTGGTGCAATCCCCCGACTGGCAGACGGGCGGGCTGAGCAGGCCGTAAGCATCGAGCTCTTGTCCGGCTTTGTACTGTTCGTAATAGCCGAAGCCCTTGGTGTAATGAGTTGCCAGATTCAGGTACCAGTTGCGGTTCAACTGCCTTTTGTAAAAGAGCTGGTAGTGCTGCTGGGTGTAGTCGTCCACCTCATCGGGATAGGGCTCGCCGGGCTTTTCCGTGCCGGCCGGATTGTAGGTGCGCAAATCGGGCTCATCTATGTACTCCGCCGGTACGCCGTACCAGGCCTGGTAAGTGCGTTCGTGCCCGCCAAAAGTTACGAGGCGCAACTCGGCCCGTGCAAAGCGATAGCCGGCTTCGGCATAGTAAGAGCGCAAATCCGAAGAAGCCCTGTCTATGTAGCCGTCGGACAAAATACGGGAAAAACGGCCATAGAGGAAAGCCCCTTCGTTTTTTTTAGCCCTGGCCCTATGCCCCAACAACCCGCTGGCATAGCTAAAGGTAGCCCGACGGGTGTTGAAAGAGCCTCCGCCGAGGCGAAGTTCGGCACGCGGTATGCTGCGATCGCCCAAAGTGCTGAGGTTGAGGTTGGCTCCAAAGGCTCCGGTGCCAAAGGTGGAAGAGCCAATCCCGCGCTGCAACTGCAGGTCTTCCAAAGAGCTGACGATATCCGGCAAATCCACCCAATAAACTTTTTGCGACTCCGCATCGTTCAGCGGTATGCCGTTGAGGGTAACGTTGATGCGGGTGGCGTCCACACCGCGGACGCGCAAATCGGTATAACCCACACCGGCGCCGGCATCCGAGGTAACCAGGACAGAAGCCAGGCCCTGCAAGAGATAGGGCAAATCACGGGCATCATCAACTGCCATCAGTTCTTTCTGCCTGAGGACAGTGATTGTGGCGGTTCCCTGCAACTCCACGCGGTTGGCGCGCACTTCCAGTCCTTCGAGTTGTATCACCTCTTCCTTTAGCTGTACATGCATAATGGTTTTGGCCGTGCCCTCTTTCACGCTGGTAGTCCGCAACTCGGGCTTAAAGCCCACGAAGGAAAAGCGCAAATCGTAAGTGCCCGGCTCCAGGCCCTCGACGCGGTAAAGGCCGGTTTCATTGGCTGTCGCCACCTGTCCCGTCTGCAAGACTTTGATGTAAGCCCCGGGCAGAGGCTCCCCTTCAGCATCCGTTATCTGGCCGGTGATGACGCCCTGCGCCATGAGCGCTGCCTGCGCAAAAAGCGAGACGAACAAAACAAAGAAAACGCTCTTCGCAAGAGCCTGTATCTGCCCCCAAAGGGCTGGGGATAAAAAGCGGTGTTTCATACAATCCTGCGTTTTGGATGAACAAAAAGAGTTTCCGTCGCAGGATGCTGTGGCTGAGTGGTGAGGTATGACTTGCATAACTCCCTTCCCGGCATTACCCGGGCAGGTTCAAAGGGTATGATCTCAGCTTGAGGGCCGGGCACTTGCCTGGCCTACAGCACCCCTGTTTGAGTGCAAAGGTAGATATTTTTCATATCTTTGAGCAAATAAACGAGACCAATGAAAGACGTCACTCAAAAGATTTTTAGCCAACAACAGAACGAAATCACGGAGTACCACACCTATCTGGAGCTCTCGCGCATGGCCAAAGACGAGCACAACCGCAAGACTTTAATGCGCATTGCCGAGCAGGAACGCGGGCACTATCAATTCTGGAAAAAGATCACCGGCAAGGACGCACAGCCCAGGCAGCGAAAGATCCGCTGGCACATTCTGCTCGCCAAAATCTTTGGACTGTCGTTTTCTCTAAGGCTGTTGGAGCGGGGCGAAACCCGCGCCCAGGCCTTTTATGAATCCGTTACGGACGTCTATCCGGAAGCCGAGGCCATACGCGAAGACGAGATGAAGCACGAGCAGGAGCTGATCGAAATTCTCAACGACGAACGCCTCAAATACGCCGGCGCCATCGTGCTGGGCCTCAACGATGCCCTCGTGGAATTCACGGGAACCCTGGCCGGACTGACCTTCGCCTTTGGCAACAACCTCATCGTCGGCACCACCGGTTTGGTCATGGGCGTGGCCGCTTCGCTCTCCATGGCCGCCTCGGGCTATCTGGCCTCGCGGGAAGACGACTATGGCGAAACCAACCCCATCACCTCGGCCATCTATACCGGCGTGGCCTATCTCTTGACCGTGGCCTTTTTGGTATTTCCCTACCTCATCCAAAGCGACCCTTATATCGCTTTAACGGGCATGCTCCTCACTACGATCTTGATCATTGCGGGCTACACTTTTTACATATCTGTTGCCAAGAACATTTCTTTCTCCAGACGCTTTTGGGAGATGGCGCTGATCTCTATGGGCGTTGCCGCCATTTCCTTTGGCATAGGCACCCTGGTGAAGGTCGTCTTCGGCGTTGACGTATAAAGCCGGCCCTACGCCAACACCTTTTTGCCCACTTCCAGCATATAGGCCCTGGCTGCCTCGTACTCATTGGGGATTTTGCCTTCGAGTATGGCTTCGCGTATGGCCTCTTTGATCAGGCCCACCTTTTTGGAAGGCGGGATGCCGAAGGTCTCCATGATCTCCTCGCCCGAAATCGGCGGCTGCCAGTTGCGCAGCCGGTCTTTGGCCTCCACTTCCTGCAAACGCTTTTTGAGAAACTCGTAATTGCGCAAATAACGCTTGACTTTGCGGTCATTCTTGGAGGTGATGTCGGCCCGCGCCAGCAACATCAGGTCTTCCAAATCATCGCCGGCTTCAAAGAGCAGGCGACGCACGGCCGAGTCCGTAATTTCCTCCTTCGTCAGGCTGATGGGACGCAGATGCAGGCGGACGAGTTTTTGCACATAACGCATCTTTTCGTCTAAGGGCAATTTCATGCGCCTGAAAATGCGCTTGACCATGCGGGCCCCGACCACCTCATGGCCGTGGAAAGTCCACCCCTGCCCTTCTTCAAAGCGCTTCGTGGGGGGCTTGGCAATGTCGTGTAAGAGTGCTGCCCAGCGCAGCCAAAGATTGTCGGCCGGGCGTTCGGGCTTAAAACTTTGGTGGCCTGTTTTTTCCTCTCCGGAAGGCACTGCAGCCGCGGGCAATTGTTCTGCAGCTTCCTGAAAAATGCCTTTTTCGTTTTCTGCGGCTTTCGCCAAATGTACCAGGCGGTCAACGACTTCCAGCGTGTGGTAAAAATTGTCCTTGTGGGCAATGCCCTTCCGCACTTCTACCCCATGCAAAGCGTACAGCTCCGGAAAAATAATTTCCAACAGTCCCGTATCAAATAACAATTTAAAGCCCACAGAAGGCTTGTCGGCCATGAGGATTTTATTCAGCTCCGTCGTGATGCGCTCTCGGGAGACGATGCGAATGCGCTCCTTGTTGCGCGGGATGGCTGCCAGCGTTTTTTCCTCTATGGTAAAATTCAGTTGCGTGGCAAAGCGTATGGCGCGCATCATGCGCAGGGGGTCGTCGGAGAAAGTTTTGTCGGGCTCTAAGGGCGTGCGCAAAATGCGGTTGTGCAGGTCCTTCACGCCTTCAAAGGGGTCTATCAGACTGCCGTAATCTTCCTCATTCAGGCTGATGGCCAGGGCGTTGATGGTAAAGTCGCGGCGATTCTGATCGTCTTCAAGCGAGCCATCCTCGACCACGGGTTTGCGCGAATCGCTGCGGTAAGACTCCTTGCGGGCGCCCACAAATTCTATCTGGAAATCGCCGCATTGGAGCATGGCCGTGCCAAAGCGCTTGTAAACTGCCAAATGAGGTTTGGGCGAAAGCCTCTCCCTCACTGCCCTGGCCAGAGCGATGCCGCTGCCCACGCAAACCACGTCAACATCCACAGACGGCCGCCCCAGCAACAAGTCTCTGACATACCCCCCGACCAGATAAGTCGGCACGCCCAGTTGGCGACCGGCGGCGGCGATTTGCTCAAAAATCTTTTCTTCTTCCGGTGAGATGCGGTTCAGCACGTGCTTGATGTTTCTGTAGTGTTTTGTGGATTGAGGCGGGCTGTTTCCAGTCCGGCAAATTTTTCGCGAATCTGCTCCAACACTTCGAGCAGGGCATCGGGCTCATCCAGGGTTACCAGTTTGTGGCGATAGGGCTTGATGCCCGGCAGGGCGCGGAAGTAGTTGGTATAATGGCGGCGCATTTCGAGCACGCCCAGTTTCTCTCCCTTCCAGCGGATGGAGTGCAACAAATGCCTGCGGGCTGCGTCCACGCGCTCGTCAATGGTTGGCGGAGGCAGCAGTTCTCCGGTGGCAAAGTAGTGTTTAATATCCCTGAAAATCCAGGGATTCCCAATGCTGGCCCGGCCAATCATGATGCCGTCCACGCCGTACTTCCGGCGATATTCCAACGCCTTTTGCGGGCTGTCAACATCGCCATTGCCAAAGATGGGAATGTGGATGCGCGGATTTTCCTTCACGCGGGCGATCCAGCTCCAGTCGGCAGTACCTTTATACATTTGCTTCCGCGTGCGCGCGTGTATGCTTACGGCCCTGACGCCCACATCCTGCAGCCGCTCAACGACCTCGACGATTTGGATGCTGTCCGCGTCCCAGCCGAGTCTCGTTTTGACGGTTACGGGCAAGCTCGTAGCTTCTACAGTGGCTTTCGCCAAATGGATCATGCGCGGGATGTCCTGCAAAATCCCCGCTCCTTCCATGCGCCTGACCACCTTTTTGACGGGACAGCCGAAGTTGATGTCCAACAGTTCAGGCCGGGCCTCCTCCACGATTTCCGCAGCCCGCATCATGGAATCCAGTTTGGCGCCAAAGATCTGAATGCCTATGGGGCGCTCCTCTTCATAAATGTCCAACTTCTGCCGGCTCTTATCGGCATCCCGAATCAAGCCCTCCACGGAAATAAACTCGGTGTACATCATATCCGCCCCCTGCTCCTTGCACAAAGCGCGAAAGGGCGGGTCGCTGACGTCCTCCATAGGTGCCAGCAACAAAGGAAAATCGCCAAGAGAGATGCCTCCGATTTTGACCATGATGCCGCAGAGATTCTGATTTTGGAGGACAAAGATACAAAAAACGGGGTAAAGCGCATAGCGCTTTACCCCGCCCTCCAATAAGGTACTCTTTGCCCCTACAGTTTAAGGCCAAAAAAGTTTATAAATTTCACTGTCGCAGCCTGTCCGCTATACTCAAGGGTTATGCTAATGGTATCTTGTGTGCTATTAGCAATCAGGGTCATGGACAAATTTGGATCATCATCGGCATATCCGGCTTGGGCTAACCCTCCATCAATTTCCGCAACGCCATCTTTGGAGATCGTGAAAGTTGTCTCCGGCAAGAGGTCGGGATGGGTAGAAGAACTCAGCTTGTAAGTTTTGCGGCCGGCTTTTTCCACATCAATGATGCCTGCTTCCTCTTGAGGGTTAGCAGCATCTCCTGTGATAAAAAAACCCGCATAGTTGCCCAAAAAAACATCCTGCACCAAACGCTCTTTCTTACAA
>WGBN01000439.1 GCA_015494245.1 Saprospiraceae bacterium
ACCATGCCCAAACCCACCTTCCAAATCCACCAAACCGACCCCGCTTCCAAAGCCCGGGCCGGCACACTGCACACGGCGCACGGCCCCGTGCCCACCCCCATTTTCATGCCGGTGGGCACCGTAGGCAGCGTGAAGGCCGTGCGACCGGAAGAGCTGAAAGACCAGATCGGAGCCCACATCATCCTCGGCAACACCTATCACCTCTACCTGCGGCCCGGCACCGAACTGCTGCAAAAAGCCGGCGGCCTGCACCGCTTCATCGGCTGGGAGCGGCCCATGCTTACCGACAGCGGGGGCTTTCAGGTTTACTCCCTCTCGGGGCGCCGCAAGATCACGGAGGAAGGCGTTACCTTTCAGTCGCATATAGACGGCTCCACCCATACCTTTACGCCCGAAAACGTCATAGACACCCAGCGCAAAATCGGCGCCGACATCATCATGGCCTTCGACGAGTGCCCGCCCTGGCCCTCCGATTACAACTACGTCAAAAACTCCATGCAAATGACCCACCGCTGGCTCAGCCGCTGCCAAAAACGCATGGAGGAGACACAGCCCCTCTACGGCCACGAGCAAATGCTCTTCCCCATCGTCCAGGGCAGCACCTTCCCCGATTTGCGCCGCCAATCGGCCGAAGTGGTCGCCGAAGCGGGAGCCGCCGGCAACGCCATAGGAGGCCTCTCCGTAGGCGAGCCCGCCGAAGAAATGTACGCCATGACGGAGCTGGTCTGCGATATACTTCCCGCCGACAAACCGCGTTATCTCATGGGCGTGGGCACGCCGGCCAACATACTCGAAAGCATCGCCCTCGGCGTGGATATGTTCGACTGCGTCATGCCCACCCGCAATGCCCGGCACGGCATGCTCTTTACCTCAGAAGGCATCATCAACATCAAAAACCTCAAATGGCGCGAAGACTTCAGCCCCATAGATGCAGCCTCGCCCGCAGCCCAAAGCCGCAACACCTCCAAAGCCTATTTGCGGCACCTCTTTATGACCAAAGAAATCCTCGCCCTGCAGATAGCCAGCCTGCACAACCTGGCCTTCTACCTGCAACTCCTGCGAGATGCACGCGAACACATCCTCCAGGGCGATTTCTCCGCGTGGAAAAAAGCCACCCTGCCCCTGATCTCCCAAAAACGCTAACCCATGTAGCATGAGCATGCTCAAGACCATAGATAAATACATCATCAAAAAATACCTCTTCACCTTCACCTTCGTGATGATGGCCTTTGCCCTCATCACCATCATCGTGGATTTCACCGAAAAAGTCGAAGAACTCATCGCCTCACAGCTCAGCGCCTGGGAAATCATCACCCAATACTACATCCCCTTTGCCCTCTGGATCAACCCCCTGCTCTTCCACCTCTACGCCCTCATCACCGTCATCTTCTTCACCTCCCGCATGGCTTACAACTCGGAGATCATCGCCATGCTCTCAGCCGGCATATCGCTGCGCCGCATCCTGCGACCCTACCTCCTCGCCGCCGGCTTTCTGGCAAGCCTGCTGTTTTTCGGCAACCACTACCTCATCCCGCGCACCAACAGCACCCGCATCAACTTTGAATATACCTACATCTGGAAATCCGAAGACCACGGCAAAGTCAAAAACGTCAACCTCTTCCTCAAGCCCGATGTGAAGGCCTACGTCCGCTACTTCCGCAAACGCGACAGCACGGCCCTCGACCTGCGCATCGAAAAAATCGAAGGCAACCAAATCACCTCCATCCTCAAAGCCAAATCCGCCAAGTGGATTGGCCCGCCCAGGCGCTGGCGCCTGCTCAACTACGAAATACGCACCTTCGATGGCACCCGCGAAACCTACTTCAGAGAAGAAAAAGAACCCCTCGACACAGCCCTCGGCCTGCGCCTCTCCGATTTCGTCTATTTCCAAAACCAAAAAGACGCCATGACCAGCCCCGAAATTCGCGCCCTCATACCCCGCGAACATCGCCGCGGCCTCATCAACACCCTGCCCTACGAAATCGAGCTGGCCCGCCGCACAGCCGACCCCTTCACCCTCATCATCCTCACCATCATCGGCTTTGCCCTGGCCTCCCGAAAAGTGCGCGGCGGCATGGGCTTACACCTCGCTATGGGCATAGGCCTCGGCGCCGCCCTCATATTCCTCTCGCGCTTTTCAGCCACCTTCGCCGCCAACGAAGCCATGCCCGTCTGGCTGGGCATCTGGCTGCCCAACATCATCTTCGGCATCGTTGCCATCATCGTCTTCCGAAAAGCCCAAAGGTGATGAAAGAAGCCTTCTTCACCCGCACCCTGCTCCGCTGGGCCGACGAGGGAAACCTCCGCCGCCTGCCCTGGAAAGAAACCAAAGACCCCTACCTCATCTGGCTGTCGGAGATCATCCTCCAACAAACGCGCGTAGAGCAGGGGACGCCTTACTTCCTGCACTTCCGCAAAACCTGGCCCACGCTCCAACATTTGGCGAAAGCCAAAGAAGACGAAGTCCTCAAAGCCTGGCAGGGATTGGGGTACTACAGCCGCGCCCGCCGCCTTCTGGCTTGCGCCAAACGCGTACAGGACGAGTACAAAGGCCGCTTCCCCCGCGAGTACGAAGAGCTGCTCAAACTGCCCGGCATAGGTCCCTACACCGCCGCCGCCATCGCCTCCTTCGCCTTCGACCAGGCCGTGCCCGCCATTGACGGCAACGCCCACCGACTGCTGGCCCGCGTCTTCGGCATAGACCTCCCGCCCCACTCCTCAGATGGAAAAAGAGCCTTTCGGCAAATGGGCGCCCGCCTCATCAGCAAAGAGCGGCCCGCCGATTTCAACCAGGCCGTTATGGACTTCGCCTCCACCGTCTGCA
>WGBN01000440.1 GCA_015494245.1 Saprospiraceae bacterium
GGCTGTAGAAATTTTCTCCCTGCCGCACGGGTACTCCGTTCACTTCCAAAATGACGTCCCCGGGCTGCAAGTGGCTGTCGCTGCGGTCGGCCGGCCCCCGGGGCAAAACGAAACGCACCTTTACGCCCTCTTCCAAAGGCTCTGCCTCTATGCCGAGCAGCCCCGTGCGCTCCGACTGGATTTTCTCCGGCGTCTCGCCTCCGTACAGACCCATGTGGCTGGCATTGACCTGGCCCAACATGCGGTTAAAAATAGTTCGGAAATCCTGCCAGGTAGAGGCAGCCAGCGCTCGCGGTTCGTATTCCCGACGCAGGGCTTCCCAATCTCTTCCGTGAAAATCGGGGTCGTAAAAGCCATCCCGCAGCGCCCGCCAGGCCTCTTCAAAGATTTGGCGGTACTCCTCAGAGCGGGCAATGTCCATATACGCCTTAAAGGGACGCGCTTCCTGCTTGCCGCTCTTTGCATCAAAGGCCAGCAAAGTGCCGCCGGAGCGGATGCCGTATAAATACTTGCCCCTGGGGCCGAGGCGCAGGGCGTACATCCTCAGGTCTTCTTTGAGGCGCTTGCGGTCCTTGCCATCCCAGGCCACTTTCATCAATGCCGGTTTGTCGCTGGCGACGAATGAATTTCCGCCGGCATTGGTGGTGAAGAAAAAGGTCTTGCCGTCTTTGCTGATGACCAAATTGCCCTCATCGCCGGGCATGCGCGTCAGCTGTACGAGGCGCTCGTGGATGCGGTCGAAGTCTATTTCCACTCGTACTACAGAGTCCTTTTTTGCTGCTTTATCGTCCCCGCTGTCTTCTTCTTCCTCCTCCCAGTCGCGACGCGTTTTTTCCCAATCGCTTTTGCGCAGCCAGGCATACCAGATGTCGGCATCGCCGTGGTTGCGCACGGAGAGGAAGGCCAGTTTGCTCCCATCGGGGCTCCATACCGGAGAGTCATCGCGACGCGGGTGCATGCTCACATTGACGGGCGGGCTGCTGTTGTCGGCCGGCTGGATATAGACCTCATAGTTGAAGTCGAGATCGGGCTGGCTATAAGCCAGATAGCGGCTGTCGGGACTCCAGGCCAGGTCGGAAGGCTCTGCCCAGCCGCTGTACAAACTCACGGCATTTTTTAGTTCGCCTTTCGGCAAATCAATCTCATGCACTTGCAGATGATACCGGCTTTGCAGTACTGCCAACTTTTTACCATTTGGCGAAAGCCATATCCCTATCTCATCTTCAGGCGTATCGCTCAATTTGCGGAGCTTCAACTTCAGGGTTTTGTAGAGGGAGGGCGTGGCAGGATCGGCGGATTGCAGCAGATAAATTTCGCTGTTGCCGCTGCGGTCGGAGAGAAAGAGCAGGGTGCTGTCGTTCAGCCATTGAGGGCTGTAGTCCCGGGCCGGGCTGTTGGTAAGGCGGCGTGTGCGGCTTTTCTCCTTGTCGTTGAGGGTTACGAACAACTCTCCGCGCACCACCAAGGCCAGATATTTGCCGGAAGGCGAAACCTCTACCTCACCGGCTTTAGCGCTGAAAGTCTTGTGTTCTTTTTCGTAAAAACGCTTGTCTAAGGGCAGCTCCGGCTCAAAGCGGCGCATTTGGCGGGAAGCCACGTCCATGAGATAGACACCGCTGAGGCGCTCCATCACCACCGTGCGGCCATCGCGGCTGAGGTCGTAGTGCATGATGCCCTCCTCCTTGAGCGAGCTGAGCATCTCCGGCCCCTGCCACTGCCCATCGGCCGTGCTGCGCCGACGATAAAGGTTGTAACGGCCGCTGACGGCGCTGAGGTAGTAAAACCAGCCGTCAGGCCCCCAATCGGGCAACATGTCCTGCCCCTCAAAAGTGGTTATGGGGGTATAGCTGTCGGTAGCAAAGTCGTATAGCCAAAGGTCTCGATTGGCCGAGCCCCGGTAGGCCTCGCGCTCCGGCCTGCACCAACCCCGCTCCAAAGCCAATTGCCTGCCATCGGGCGAGAAGGCGATGTGCGAGCCCAAAGCATCCAGGCGCCGGCGAGGCGTGCCGCCTTTCATGGGAATACTCCACACCTCCCACTCGCGCTCTACCTCTATGAAATCGCGCCGCGTCATAAACCAAATCTCCTTACCGTCGGGCGACCAGGCAGGCCACACGTCATGGGCAGAATGCCAGGTCAGGCGGCGGGTGCTGCCATCCTCGAGGGAAAGCAGGTAGAGGTCGTAATTGCCGTTCCGGTAGCTGGAAAAGGCGATGTAGCGCCCATCCGGACTCCAGGCAGGCATGGCGTCGTAGGCCTGATGCACCGTCATGCGGCGGGCAGCACCGCCGGAAACCGGCGCAATCCAAATATCCCCCTGCCAACTGAAGGCAACTTGTGAAGCATCCGGACTGAGCGAGGGATAACGCAAAACGGGTTCCTCGCTTTGAGCCTGCAAAGAAACCGCAAAAAAGAGCAGAAAAAGGAAAAGACACTTAGCATATAGCGTTGGCATTCTCATCTTGTGTGTTTTGGCCGACAAGATAGGGTATTTTTTGACGCAATGGTAACCTACGTAACAGAGCGCTTTACCCAACTGTCTTTAACTTGCGGCCCGAAAACCCGATGTATGCCAAACACCAAAACACCAAGCATCAAATGAAACAAGTGATTTTCCTCCTCGCAAGTGCACTTTGGAGCTTTTCACTCCCGGCCCAAACCTCCGGCCCCAAAATTGGAGGGCGCTTCTTCCTCGACTTCAGCACCTTCCAGGCTGATGACAGCCTGGA
>WGBN01000441.1 GCA_015494245.1 Saprospiraceae bacterium
AAAATTCAGCGCTTATCCAATACCCTTTTTATTTTTTGTCAACTTAGGCTTGATTGCAAAGTTGCATAAAATAAATGACACCATCTGACAATTGAACCGTCCTTAAAACCCGCGGGAACCCGCACAATCCGCGTCATCCGCGTTCTATCATATCACTATTGACGGTAGGCAACAATGCCGTAATAGAACGCGGATTTTCGCGGGTTTTAAGCTGATTCAACTTGATAGCTTGGTTTCTGATGGAGACAGATAGCCAAAAACTTAATGAACCATTGTTATAGAAGCATGTAGAAAAATTGAACGTGGAGCAATACCAAGTTCAAAACTATTTAATGCTGGGGGATTTGAAAGTGCAATTGCAGATATCCAACTTATGGGAAACCCAAGTCAAGTTCGTATTGCGTTTAAGTTCGCAAAAAGTGCAAGTGAAGGAGATGGAACCAAATTGCAAGAACTTTTAGAAAATCTTCGAAAAGAGTTGAGAGATGAGTTGAAAATTAGCAATAATAATATACCTAAGGTGTCGCCTTTTAGAATGAAATAACAACGACACCGCAATAATGTGTAATCGGTGTTGGAAGCGCTGCTTATGCTAACCATCATCCGTATTCTATTTACCATCAGCAGCTTACCTCAATTTGCCTGACAATCTCCCCAATCAGGCCCGGCCCGCGGTAAATCAGTCCGGTGAAGATTTGCAGCAGGGAGGCGCCGGCTTCCATTTTTTCTAAGGCATCCTCCGGAGATTGGATGCCACCTACACCGATGATGGGCAGTTTGCCGCCGCTTTCTTTGTGGAGGAAGCGGATGATTTCGGTGGAGCGCCTGCGCAGGGGGGCGCCGCTGAGGCCTCCTGCACCTGTTTGTTGGATTTTTTGTCGGGCTGTTTTCAGCCCTTCGCGGGAGATGGTGGTGTTGGTGGCGATGAGGCCGCTGAGGCGGGTGTCGAAGGCAATTTGCAGGACTTCTGCCAGTTGTTGGAAAGAGAGGTCGGGGGCGATTTTCAGCAGCAGCGGCTTGGGCTTTTTGTGCCGGGCATTCAGGCTTTGCAGTCCGCGGAGCAGGCGAGTGAGCGGCTCCTTTTGCTGCAAATCGCGCAACCCGGGCGTATTGGGCGAGCTGACGTTGACGACGAAGTAGTCCACCAGCGGAAAGAGTTTTTCAAAGCAAATGGCGTAGTCGTCTAAGGCCTTTTCGTTGGGCGTCGTTTTGTTTTTTCCGATGTTGCCTCCGATGATAAGACCGCTTTGGTCTTTGGCCCGAAATTTTTTGAGCCTTTCAGCAAATGCCTCCACGCCGGCATTGTTAAAGCCCATGCGGTTGATGAGTGCGCGGTCTTTCACGAGGCGAAACAGCCTGGGGCGGGGGTTGCCCGCCTGCGGCCGGGGCGTTACCGTACCCAGCTCGATAAAACCAAAGCCGAGGGCTGCCAGGCCCGCGATATGCGCCCCTTCCTTGTCAAAACCCGCCGCCAGCCCCACGGGATTGGGAAAGCGAATGCCAAACAACTCCCGCTCAACGCCCTCCATCTGCCTCAGAGAGCGATTCCACAGCGAAGCTATAGCAGGATGCAAAAGCCCGGTAACGAGCTGATGCGCCCGCTCCGGCGGCAGCGCAAAAAGCAGGGGTTTGAGCAGTTTGTACATGGGGCAAAGGTAGGGAAGCGGAGGGGATTTGGGGGATGATGAAGTTTATTTTAATCTCCCCCTTCTCCGTATCTTTGCAGCACTATTCTCGTCACCCAAAGAAAATCATGCCAAGCCGTACCGACATAGAAATCATGGCCCCCGTGGGTTCCTTTGAATCGCTCCAGGCCGCCATTCAGGCCCGGGCCGATGCCGTTTATTTCGGCATTGAGCAGCTGAACATGCGCGCCCGCTCTTCCATCAACTTCACGCTTGAAGACTTGTCGGAAATTGTGCGCCGCTGTCGGGAGGCGGGCATCAAGACCTATCTCACGCTCAACACCATCCTCTACGACCACGATCTCATGCTCATGCGTCGCATCGTAGATGCCGCCAAAGCAGAGGGCGTAGATGCCCTCATCGCCATGGACCAGGCCGTCATCGGCTATGCGCGCCAGGTGGATATGCCGGTGCACATTTCGACTCAGGCCAATATCACCAACATCGAGGCAGTGCGTTTTTACGCCCTGTTTTCCGATGTCATGGTCTTGTCGCGCGAGCTGACTTTGTCGCAGGTCAAAAAGATATGCCGCACCATTGAGGAGGAAAATATTTGCGGGCCTTCCGGCAAATGCGTGCGAATCGAAGTGTTCGTACACGGAGCTTTGTGTATGGCCGTTTCCGGCAAATGCTATCTGAGCTTGCACACGCATCAGTCTTCGGCCAACCGCGGCGCCTGCAAGCAAAATTGCCGTCGCACCTATACGGTCAAAGACGAGGAGGGCAATGAATTGCTGATAGACAACGAGTTCATCATGTCGCCCAAAGACCTCTGTACCCTGCCTTTCCTCGACCGGATTTTGGATACCGGCGCCCGCGTCCTCAAAATCGAAGGGCGCAGCAAGGGGCCGGAGTACGTCTATGAAACCACCTCCTGCTATCGCGAAGCCGTAGAAGCCATCTTAGACGGCAGTTTCTCGGAAGAAAAAGTCGGACTTTGGATGCAGCGCCTCGAGCGGGTTTACAACAGGGGCTTCTGGGGCGGCTACTTCCTCGGCCAGGAATTGGGCGAATGGACAGATGCCCCCGGCTCCAAGGCCAAAGAAAAAAAGGTCTTCATTGGCACCGGCGTTAAGTATTTTGGCAAAATCGGCGTGGGCGAGTTCAAGCTGCTCAGCGGCAAACTGCAAGTGGGCGACGAGGTCATGATTACAGGTCCCACCACGGGCCTCATCCGCACCAAAGTAGAAGCCCTGCGGGTGGACGATGCCGACCTTCCCGAGGTCTCTCAGCGTGGCGTCCACTTTTCCATGCCCATAGCCGAGAAGGTGCGCCCCTCCGACAAGTTGTACAAGATTGAACCGGCATGATCAAAATCGCCTTTCTGCGTCGCAAGTGCATCGGCTGTAACGCCTGTGTGGAAGTCGCCCCCGAGCATTGGGTCATCTCTAAAAAAGACGGCAAGAGCTATTTGCGCAAAAGTGTCAAAAAAGGAGACTACTACCTCCTGGAACTCCCCGATTGGGAGCACGAGCGGCAGACTAAGGCGGCGGAGCTTTGTCCGGTGAGGATTATTCGGGTGGAGAGGGGGCGTTGATGTGGGCGCTTCGCGCCTAATGTGGGCGCTTCGCGCCTAATGTGGACGCTTCGCGTCTAATGTGGAGCCTGCGGCTCTAATGTGGAGACCTTTGGTCTCTAATGTGATTTTACGCTCGCTTCGCATCGCGTGGGGTGCCTCAAACCCAACCATGCGCCTCTCCGCTTTCAACGCTTCCGCCGATTACACATCTTTCGCCACCTCCACCGTAAACTCATCCACCTCCCTCTTTTCTGAAGAAAAATTGACCCCCACAAGGATGATTTTTTTGCCCGTATCGCGATACTTATCTGTATAGCCTCTGCTTTTGAGTTGCTCCAGAGCCTCCTGAGCAGAGCGGTCTAATTTGAACTCAAAACAATAGACCTTGTCATCGAACTCTACAATGGCATCGGCACGGCCGCGGGCAGTACTGACTTCACTCTGCACGTCTAAGCCCATGTACTTAAAAAACAGGTGAATGATGGCGTGATAAAAGCGCTCTGCTTTCTGATGTAATTGATACGGCAGGCTGTAGAGCAGGATGTTGAAGACATCTCTGACCTTTTCCAGGTCTTCTTCTTGCAGGGCATCAGCTACATCGAGGGCATAAGCCCGCACTTGGGTGGCAGAGGTGTTGCTGAAGGCATGTACCAGATACTCCAGCATGGATTTTTTAACCTCGCGATTGGGATAACCCAGGGTGTAGAGCTCTCTGCCGGCATCGTATTTTTTGATGGTAAGGTACCCCGTCTGAAAGAGCAGGGTAATGATGTCCAAGTGCTCAATATCAAAAGAGTCAAAAGCTGCATCTCCGACCTTTACACCGTCAAAGTCATAATAGGCTTCTTTGCGGATCAGGTTGATGAGGAAGGTAGGCGTAGCTGTTTTGAACCAGTAGTTGGAGAAAGCTCCATTGTAAAACAACAGCAAGACACTGAAAGGATTGTACACAAATTTTTTCCCGTCCCAACTGTACCCGTTGTACCAGTTTTTTATGGCAGAGAGCGCTTGCTCTGCATTCATGCCGTTTTCCTCTGCAAAGAAAGGTAAGTATTCGGCAAAAAAATGTTCCAATTCCGGCTGAGTATAGCCCAGCAGGGTAGAATGGCGTGGAGACATGGTGATGTCATTCAGATTGTTTAAATCTGAAAAAATACTCACTCTGCTGAACTTGGAAACACCGGTGATGAAGACCATGCGAATATAAGGATCGCTGTCCTTAATCACCGAATAGAAGTTTTTAAGCACCTGTTGATTTTCCTTAGCCTGTGCCACTTCTTCTCCAAGATAATCTATGATGGGCTTATCGTACTCGTCTATGAGCAAAACTACCTGGCCTTCTGTTTGAGCAAAAGCTTTCAAAAGTTCCTCAAACTTTTGAGACAAAGACTCCTCTTCCACATCAAAGCCTTTGGCTTCTATAATTTTGTCGAGAT
>WGBN01000442.1 GCA_015494245.1 Saprospiraceae bacterium
TGCAAAGCCCGCTCCAGCCCCAAGTCCTTATAGCCCAGACTACTGAAAGGAATATGCAGCACCGGATTCGTCTTCTCCCAGTCCCAGTGCTCTTCTATCCAAAGGCCCTCAAACAGCTCCTTATTGCCCTCAAACAATTCCTTAAACGTACTCACCAGCAAAGACTTGCCAAAGCGGCGGGGGCGGGAGAGAAAGTAGTACTTCCCTCCGACAGCCAACTCATAAACCTGCCTGGTTTTGTCCACATAGAGATATCCTCCTCTGCGAAGCTCGGAAAAACTTTGTATGCCTACGGGGAGTTTTTGCATGGGGTAAAGATAGGGAGTTTGGCGCTAATGCCCGACAACCGACAGCTCAATTCCACTCCTTCCCAAACACAAAGTGCCGGTATTTCCAGGGCTTGCTCTTTTTGAGCGTTTTTTTGGTGTAGAGCTTCTTCAGCTCCCCCCCAAAAGTGGAGACTCCGGGGATGAGCCCCTCTTCGTATTGAAAGTGCCACCACTCGGCACCCATCATGGAGCCGCGATCGAAGAAGGAGCGGCGCGGCGCAATGCGCTCAAAGCCGTGTTGGGCGAACAGCGCGGTGAGGTCGAGAAAGTGGTCCGTTACGGGCTTGTTGCGCTTGCCCGTGCGATCGGCATAGGTATAGATGTTTTTCAGCTCCCGCTTGGGTGGCAGCTCAATGGTCGAAGGCATATCCGCCTCATTGACCGGCCAGTCTTCTTTGCAGCGGGCATAGACCCGGAAATAGCGGGAGTCCGCCTCATCCCTGACAATGACAAAGGGGTCTTTCTCCGGCTCAACCATGCCGCTGTAAACGAACAAATCAAAGGCCCGCCCGAGGTAGTGAAACGAAGTGGCGCTGCGACTGGACGTAACCTGCGCCCACAAGCTGCGAATCGCACCCGAAGAAGGCAAAATGCCTCCATGTGACAACACTTTGGCGCGAATTTTTTCATAGACCTTTGCCACATCCTGCCGCAGAGAAACGCGCGTATAACTCTGGTCGTAGGGGTCAGCATGTACCACCTTGAGGAAGTACTGCCCCTCAAAACCCGAGCCCGGGTCCACACCCGGCGCCGTCAACTCAAGGACGCGGATGGAGTATTCCTTTTCCAAATAGGCAAAAGTAATAGGGCCTACAATCCCATCGCGCAGCAATCCCTGCGAGCGTTGGAAATCAATGACCACACTTTCGGTCCTGGGGCCGAATTTGCCATCCTCTGCCAGAGGCTTGTAACGGTTTCCCTGGCGATATCTGAAGCCCAGAAAATTGAGCATCTGCTGAACCTCCCTGACGGCATCGCCTTCATCGTGTAATTTCAGAATCATGGTGTTGGGGTTTACGCATTTCTGCATACAAAACTCCCCAAAGATAGAGATTTATCGCAATCTTTGCCACATGAATCGCGAAATCCTGCGCCTCGCCTGGCCCAACATCCTGTCTAACATCTCCGTCCCCCTGCTCAGCACAGTGGATACGGCCCTGATGGGCCACCTCTCCGCCCTGCATCTCGGCGCCATAGGCATAGGCTCCATGATTTTCAACTTCCTTTACTGGAACTTCGGCTTCCTCCGCATGGGCACAACCGGCCTCACGGCCCAGGCTTACGGAGCGGCCAACCGCAAAGAGCAATTACTCACCCTGGCGCGGGCCCTGCTGCTCGCCACAGGCCTGGCTCTCCTCCTTCTGCTCTTCCAAAAGCCCCTCGGCCGGATTGGCGCCGAGCTCATGAACAGCCCACCGGCACATCAGCCGCTCATCATGCGCTATTTTCTCATACGCATCTGGGCCTCCCCCGCGGCCCTCGGCCTGTACGTACTCAGCGGCTGGTTCTTTGGCATGCAAAATGCCAAATACCCGCTCTACATCACCCTCTTCGTCAATTCCGTCAACATCGCCCTGAGCTGGGTGCTGGTCAAAAATTTTGGCTGGGAAGTGGAGGGCGTAGCCTGGGGCACGGTAATCGCCCAATACGCAGGACTCGCCCTAGCCATGTTCATCTGGACACTGAAATACCGGCCTTTGTTTTTTGAGTCTTCCGGCTTTCGCCAAATGTTGTTGCGCCCCGCAAAAAAGCTGCGCCTCTTATTGAGCGATCAGCAGCCCTTTCTGCACTTTCTTCGCATCAATCGCGACATCTTCCTGCGAACACTGCTGCTGACCTCCGCCTTCGCCATATTCTACAGCCGCTCCGCAGCCATTGACGCCACCATACTCGCCGTGAATACCGTCCTCCTCCAATTCCTCAACTGGATGTCCTACGGCGTGGACGGCTTTGCCTTTGCCGCAGAAAGCGTGGTGGGGAAATACAAGGGCAAAAAAGAGCCCGAAAAACTCCAACGCGCCGTGCGCCTCTCCCTCTTCTACGGAATGGCTCTCGCAACGGCCTTCGCTCTGCTCTACCATTTCGGAGGAAACGCACTAATGGCCCTCTTCACCTCCGACCCCAACGTCCGCCAGGCAGCCCAACCCTATCTGCTTTGGATGACCCTGCTGCCCTTCTTCGGCGCCCCCTCATACATCTGGGACGGCGTCTTCATAGGCCTCACCGCCGCCCGCGCCATGCGCAACAGCATGGCAGCAGCCTTCGCCTGCTTCCTCCTCACCCTCTACCTAAGCCCCCAACTCGCCACAGACCCCAACCACGGCCTCTGGGCAGCCATGCTCATCTTCCTCGGCATGAGAGGGCTGATACAGCACTTGTTGTATCGGCTGTTGTGATTTTTCTCATTGTAGAGATGCAATGCATTGCGTCTCTACAATGAGAAAACCCCTTTGTTACGTTCGGCACGTCCGTCACGCTCACCGTCAGTATCAGGATTTACAGGATTTACAGGATTACAGGATTACAGGATTATAGGATTACACGGATTTTTTTCCCGATTTCACCGATTCCCCCAATTTCACCACTTTCACCAATTCAACCACTCCTAACACTAAACGCTCAACGCTAAACACTAAACGATACACCAGCCCCCGATTTCCCCAATCCCCCCGATTCAACCGCTTTCACCGATTCAACCGATTCAACCGAATTTCACCTAACCAAGTTCACCTCCCCACTCAACATCTCTTCCTCCCCCGACAAAGTATTTAAATACCTGAACAGCCAGGTATAAACCCCGACACGAGCATCGCCCCCATCCCAGGCAAAGGGCGCTTTGCGGGTGGAGTACAGCAGGCCACCCCAGCGATCATAGATTTGCAACTCTATGCCCTCGTAGTCTTTGCCTTGCGGCAAAAA
>WGBN01000443.1 GCA_015494245.1 Saprospiraceae bacterium
ACCCTATGCAGCCAAAGTCTCCTTCGGCTCCTCCACAAAATAAGTAGAAGCCAAAAAATACATAAACCAAAACAAGGCCCCGAGAATGCCTTTTCCCGTAAGCCCCATTAAAAGAGCCAACAGAAAAAAAGTGAACAGCATTTTGTGAATAGCGCGGGGCGAAGGCCCGTTTTTGCCATCAGCCGACGCTGTTGAAGCCGTCCGAAGCATGCGAAACTGGTATTTCAAGACCCTGTATAAGAAAAAGAAAAACAAGGAAATACCAATAATTCCGCTTTCCACAGTAAGCTCCAGATACATGTTGTGCAGGCCCAGACCTTTTTTGCGCTTCTCAATGGCTCGCACCAGGCGTTCATCTACCGGAGCCATAAATTTTTTGAAATTCTTTTGGTCCATCATTTGGGCAACACCTATGCCCATAAACTTGCTGTGCCAAAGAGCTTCTACGCCCGCCTTGGCCAGAGGTACACGCACATCCTCGGTGGCGTGCTCCAAACGGTTAAAAGTCGTTGTCGAACTTATCATTTGCCGAAAGGCAGAAGAACTCAACAAAATGGTCAACACAACGGTTAGATAAGGCAGCATCCGAAAACGAGCAACGCCCCTTTGCAAACCAAACATCAAAACAAAAGCCCCAATGCCAAACAATAAAAATCCGGTACGCGACCCCGTAGCCAGAATGGCCAGAAAAAGAAAAGCAATCATAGCCGAATAAATCCAGGAAGACAGCTTAAAGAGACTGTACCTGTTTTGAATAATTTTCCACAAATAATATGAAGCCGCCACAGCCATACCAAATGCTGCATAATTGGAATTATCCGACAAACCCTTTTCGCGGGAGCTGAGTTGAAAAATATAGAAATCCAGAGCGATGATGGCTGCGTTGATGGCAATACCGAGACTCATGATGCCCGCAATGCGCGGCACGAGCCGGTACGGAATGTCCATCCGCTTTAAAGTGAGGTAAATCAAAAAAAGAAAAGTTATCTGTATGGTCGTGTTCAAAAACTGACCGAGACTAACTTCCTTCCCAAGGCCGTATAAAATAAGGGTGTATAGCATCCCATAGCCCAAAAACAGCGTCAGTATCTTATCGGGTGGAAAAATAAAAAAAGGTTTTTCCTTCCAATATCGAAAGAAGCCCAAAATTAAAATCCCCAGTCCGGCGACGCGATAGGGCTTAAAAATGGTATCTATGCCATAAAGATAATCCAGCAAATCCTCAAAAGGAGCCAGAAAAACATAACAGTAAAGAAGCAAGAGGAGCAACTTGTCTATGTATGAGGATTCCTTCAAAGCTCACTACCAATTTTTTCTTTTAAAAAAGCTGCCACATTGGGCGCATAAAATTGCTTGCTCAACTCGCGGGCATTGCGCACCAACTCCCGCCGCCGCTCCGGATTCGCGATAAGGCGCTCCAGGGCCTGCCGGATGGCTTCTTCAGAAGCCTCGTCCACCACTTCGGCACAGTCATACTTTTTCAAAAAATGTGTCAAAAAAGCATGGGGCGGTGTATGCGCCAAAATCGGCACACCTGAAATCAAAAAGGGAATGGTGCGCGTGGGGAAAATAGTCTCATACTCGGCCTGCGAATAGCCTCCCGTAAAACCATGGGTCAAAATGCAAAAATCGTTGTCCTGAATTTCCTTGTAAAAGTCTTCCTGTTTTACAAAACCGAGGTAAGTAATGGCATCCACATCTATACCCCGGCTGCGGAGCAAAAACTTCTGCACCTGCGTAATCATTTTAATCCGAAAACGCGGATTGCCTTTGAGGGCCTCCACCAGGCGACGCGTGGCCTCGATGTTCGACTGGTTGAAATTGCCCATGAGAATCAAGTCATATCGCTCTTTAGGCTGATCAAAATCATCCGGCCGTTCGGGAGGATACTCCTCAAAGGTATGAATGAGCGGCACAAATTTGGGGTGTAGCGAATCGGGATAGCGCTGGCGATAATAGCGCTGCATGCCCTCGCTCATCACAAAGATGTAATCGGAATAATCGAAAACTTTGGGCTGCATCCAGGCAGCAAAGCGATGGTGAATGCCTCGTGGTCTGTTTTCGAGATAGGTGTTGTGAAAGTAAGAGCTAAACCTCAATCCGTTCCACTTCGCAATCAAATATGCTGCCAGCAAGTAGTAATTGTCCGGGAAAGTGCCCAGCACATAGTCGCATTGCTCGCGCTTGAGAATGAGTTGCATGCGCAACAAAAGCCAGGGAAAAAGCAACCAGCGAAAAAAAGAAGTAAAGCGCTTGCCCTTGCCCTTATAGCTCAAATTGGTGCGAATGTAATAGTAGCGGGGCAGATCTTTGGAGCGCTTCAGACGCCCCTCAAACAAAACCTGCTCACCCACTACGACCATCTCCTCAGGCGAAAAGGAATTCGCAAGAGTCTCCGTTACAAAGGCGGCGGCACCGCGGTTCGGCCGAATGCCAAAACTTACGAAAAGGACTTTCATACCTGCTCAGCGGCTTTGACCTGCTCTTCGATCCAGGCATACGTCTTTTCCAGACCGGCACGCAGGCTTTGCGTGGGCTTCCAGCCAAGTTTTTCGTAAATCAAGGCATTGTCTGAGTTGCGTCCGCGCACGCCTTGCGGGCCTTCGACATGGCGCAGCGAGATTTCCTTACCGGCAATGTCGGCAATCAACTCAGCCAGGCCGTTGATGGTTACCATCTCCTCGGAGCCGATATTGACAGGGCCGGTAAAATCCGACTCCATAAGCCGGCGGACGGCTTCCACGCACTCGTCTATGTAGAGAAAGGAACGCGTTTGCAGGCCATCTCCCCAGATTTCAATCTCACCGGGATTGCCGGCCTCAGCCACTTTGCGGCAAAGTGCTGCCGGAGCCTTTTCGCGCCCGCCGGTCCAGGTACCTTGAGGGCCAAAGATGTTGTGGAAACGGGCCACGCGCACTTCCATGCCCCAGTTGCGATGGTAAGAGAGATACAGCCGTTCGCTGAAGAGCTTCTCCCAGCCGTATTCGCTGTCAGGCATGGCCGGATAAGCAGAGTCTTCCGAACACTTCGGGTTGTCGGGGTCCATCTGGTTGTACTCGGGGTACATACAAGCCGAAGAAGAGTAGAAGATTTTTCCGGCTTTCGCCAAACGGGCTGCCTCGACCATGTTGAGGTTGATGGTAGCAGAATTGTGCATCACCACCGCATCGTGTTCGCCCGTAAAAATATAACCGGCGCCCCCCATGTCAGCCGCGAGCTGATAGACCTCGTCTATGTGCCGGTCAAAAAGCGCTTCACACACGCGGGGATCGCGCAAATCGCCCAAAACAAAATCGTCGGCATAATGCATGCCAAACTCGTGCTCCTTCAAATCTACACCGCGCACCCAATAGCCTTCCTCTTTCAGGCGCTTCACCAAATGTCCGCCGATGAAACCACCGGCGCCACATACAATAGCTGTCTTCATGGAAAATTTTTTTTGAGGTTATGAATTAATATAGGTTCTCAATACTAGCCTGTATAATCCCCTGCAACTCTCCCTGCTCTTTGAGTTTTTTGATGACGTGATGCTTGCCACCGACGTGGCAGGGATGCAGTTGTACATTCGCGGCGGCTTTCGCCAAATGCCGGGCATGGGCGGCATCCTCGCGGTAATCGGCATCAAAATAAATCTGTATGCGGGGTTTCTCAATACCCGGCACCCGCGCCAAATCATAGTACTTTGGAGTTTTTACCGGCGAGCGCCGCAAATAACCGAACAACGAGCGAAAATCCAGATAGCGAAGGCGGTTTTTCCAATTTGCAAAGGTGGTAGGCGCAAAGACCAACACTTCATCAACAGGCAGAAGGGCGCCGTACAAAATAGCCGCATAGCCTCCCATAGAATTCCCAATGGTGAGCACACGCCTGGCTCCACTCTCGGCGATAATGCCTCGCAAGACCTCCACACTCTGGTCAATATTTGCCGAAAGGCCCTTCAAACCCGCATGGTACCAGGATTTGTGCACATCGCGGACAAACATTTTTTGAACGGGCAAATCTCTGATGAGCTTCAAAAATTCAAAGTAAGGCACGCCCATGCCGATGCCTACGCCGGCAAAAGAAATCAGCAGCACCTCAGAGGCGCCGTCAAAATCGGTCATGACGCTGATGGAAGCGTCTTTCATTAAATCCGGAGAAAATTCAACTCTCATAAAAATGTACTTATACGCTCCGACACAAATCCCTCAAAATCCCATCTAATATCCCCCTGCGCTTCAAAGACAAGACAAACAAATGTCCACCTCCTTCTATGCGCTCCGCCTGGATGTGAGGAAAACGCTTCAAAAGCCGCTCGCTATGCCTTGCATCAAGCGGGTGCGTCGCATCGTAATACAACGTAACAGGCAGCTTCTCCAAAGCAGACAACTCGCACAAATCGTAATACTCCGGAGAAGGAGAGGGGGCAGTGTAAATCCGCTCAAAGCCTTCCGGCCAACGGGTTTCCCCATACAAGAGGCGATTGTCTCTATCTAAAAACGTGAGCGGTGCAAAGACTACACAACCATCGGCTTCCGCCAAAGCGCCGAAGAGCATCGCCGCATATCCTCCCTGGCAATTGCCGAGTGTAAAAATGCGGGTCGCTCCACTGCGCTTAAATAAATCGCGCAAGTAAACCGCCGTTTGCTCTATGTCCTTGCTCAAGCCCCGCAAGCCTCCGTGATAGGCATAATTTTCAGGATCTCGCACCAGCGCTTTCTTTACATCAAAATTGCGCAGGGTGCCTACAAATTCAAAAGGAGGACAACTGTTTCCGGCACCCAGGCCGGCAAAAGTAACAATCAATATTTCAGAAGGCGAAGAAAAATCTGTTAGTACCGCATAATGGGGGACCTTTAGATTTTCCCGGGTCAACAAGGCTTCCATGGTTTTTGGGTTGGGTTGTAAACATTAGATATTTTTTTTGACGCTCAATCCCAATCAAAGATATAGCCACTCAAGGCCTCTAAGCGCCGGTTATGGGGAGTAAAATGTGCTTTGAGCTTTTCTCGCAAAGCCGGAGAAAGGGGGGCGTATTGCCGGCTGTTAAAAGCGCGTAAATCTTTGGGGGTATAAGTTGCTATATCTAAAAATTCGTACAGGCGCTGCAGTTCTTCCATGGGGTTTTCAAAAAAACGCTCGCTCTGAATGATCAACAACTGCTCACGCGGAAAATGCTCCAGCCAACGCTCCAATTGCTCGTCGTAATAACTGCGCCGCAAGTAAGAAAATTGCCGGCAGGGCAGGCTGTAGTAGTGGGGATTTTCGAGCATTTTTTGCCACTCAGCGCCTATGCGCTCTTCCTCCAAAGCCAGCGCCTGCTCAAAGTCAGCTTCGGGTTCATGCCCCTGGTCGCGCTTCATGCTGTAATGCGAATATGCCCGATCTACGGGATTGCGCAGCATCAGTACCAACTTCGCCTCCGGCAAAAGCTGTTTCATACGCGCCGGCACATGGGGATGAAAAAAGTAGTAAGGCGTAGCTTCTCCGGTCAATTTGCCACCCTTCTGAAACTGCCAGCCAAAACAAGCACGGTACCAACGCACCCCATTCCCCCAAAAGCGATCAAAAAAATGTACCTGCTTGCGGTAAGCCATATCCAACTGCGGATGCCCCTCTAAATACCTGAAGAGCGAGGAAGTGCCCCCCTTTTGCACGCCAATGATGACAAAGTCCGGCAACGAACGCCACCTTGCCGTCGGCTTCCGCCAAATGCGAAACGAAAGCTTCTCCCAAGGCGTACTGGCATTGGGGAAACGCTTGCGGTCTATGAATATGTGATTAAGAATAGACATAAAGA